>CANHAR010000010.1 GCA_947458495.1 Gammaproteobacteria bacterium
GGTGTGCCCTACGACATGATTTATGACATGGAAGACATCAACGCTGACTTCCCGAATACCACGGTCACTTTGGTGATTGGTGCCAACGACGTGGTGAATCCGGCGGCCAAAAAGGATCCTGCCAGCCCTCTGTATGGCATGCCAACCCTGAATGCCGAAGCCTCACAAAACGTGATTGTCATCAAGCGCGGACGTGGTACCGGGTTCTCCGGCGTCGAGAATCCGCTGTTTGTGGCCGACAATACGCGCATGCTGTTTGGTGACGGGCAGAAGGTTGCCAATGAGCTGATTCAGGCGGTCAAGGAGTTGTAAGCAGCCACGCCAGTCCCGGGGTATGCCCGAGGGCTGGCGCGGTCAATCCAGCGGTAACTGAATATTGAAGCTGGTTCCAAGCTGCTCATCCGAGGTCACTGACATGTGCCCGCGGTGATGCTCAGTGATAATAAAATACGGATACGACAAGCGATGCTCAACCGGGAAGGACGTCTGACTGGTTGAGATGGCAAAAAACGGCTCAAAAATATCCAGCTGCTCTTCGGCGTTCAGACACTTGCCGCGATGCCCCACTTTGATCCACAGCGAGTCCATAAACTCCCCGACTTCCACACTGATGCGCGGTTTGTTGTCCGGCGCAACGGCGCTGCCCTGCAAGGCATAAAACGCACTGCGCAGCAGTCGGGTGAACACCTGTTCCAGCTCTGAAGGAATACAGGAAATCTGCGGCAGAGCTGCAGAATAGTTACGTCGGATGTCGATATCACGGAAAGCCAGACCATCAGAGTTGGTGAACAAATCGCTGGCCAGTTCTATGCTGCGATCCATAATGGCGGCGGCATCGGCCATCTGCCGTGTGTTGTGGTGACTGCCCGCCAGCTCCAGCAAATTGCGGGCAATGGCATTGGCCTGCTGCGCACTTTGACGCACCGTTTCCACTTCCTGCAACAGATAAGGAGTGGCAGGCCCAAGATCAGCGGTTTCGATCTGCTGACGCGCTGCGGAAACACGTTTAAAAATAGTATTGATGGGCAGACTGATGTCATAAGCCATGGCGGACGCCAGTTCACCCAAGGCGGATAACTTGTCGCGTTCAGCCACTTTGTTTTCGGCGTTGACCTGCTTGGTAATGTCGGAAATGAGGATCACGATACCAGTGTCATCATCATGCTCCAGCCGGTAGAGCGTGATATCAAAACTGTATTGGCCGCGCTGGGTGTGTTTGACCTTCAAGGTTTCGCCGCTGTCCAGCACACTGCGTACCTGTTCTTCCGTGAGGGTGATGGCCGGATGCGCAGCCCACAGATTCATGCCAACCACATCCGTAAACGGGCGACCCGTTGTCTCTTCAGCCACCTTGTTCCATTGTGTGACTTGCATGGACTGATTGATGCCAACCAACATCACCGGCATGGAGTTCACAATGCTGCCAATGTAAGCCTCGCGCTTGCGCAGCTGGTCAGCAGTTTCGCGCAGGTTTGCGGTGCGCTCGGCAACACGGTCTTCAAGGGTGGCTTTGATTTCAGTCAGTGCACGGTTGGAACGCATGGCGCGCCGGTTGGCTCGTACCAGAAAAACCAGCACCACCAGCAACGTGATGATTAACAAACTGGCACTGGTATTGGCGATGTACTGCCAGTTGGTGCTGCCATCCTGTTCACGGAACACCGCAAAAATATCGGCGTGCGCACGGGTACTGACAACGGCAAGTACTATCAAGGTCAACAGGTGTTTCATGCAATCGGTCTCGACGTCGGTCTAGAACTTGGATGATAGGAGTGATTTTACCGGATAAGCAACTGTCTTGGCTTGCTCGGCCGATACAATCTATAGTTTGTGCCATCGCTATCCGCAGCGCCGTCATCGGCGAGGAAACTGCCCATGTTCCGCTTCTCACTGTTGTGGCAAGACATTGTACGTTTACGAACCGCCATCTCCGTTGCTGCTGTGTGTGGAGTTTATCCAGGCTTTTATCCTGTCTCACTCGGGCAACAGACAGAAGTCTCCCTTGATCTGCAGGCGCATCGCGGTGGCCTTGGCCTGATCACCGAAAGCACTTTGCAGGCATTTGCCAACGCACTGGAATTGGGTGTCACTACATTGGAACTCGATACACAAGTCACCCGTGACGGTTATGTGGTGGTCACTCATGACCGGCAAGTGCTGGCTCACCGTTGCCTGGACACCGCGCCAGCGACTACCAACGATGCGAATTTCCCTTATGTAGGCAAGTACATCAAAGACCTGACGCTGGCACAGGTGCGCACACTGGATTGCGGGTCGCAACGCGCGGATGCTCACGCGCAGCAAACAACGGTGCCAGGCGCAAACATAGTGCTGCTCAGCGAAGTGTTTGATCTGGTCAAACGCCACCGCGCCCACGATGTCATGCTCAACATTGAAACCAAAGTTGAGGCCGGCGCTCCGCATGAAACCGCGCCACGCGAGCAATTTGTGCAAGCGGTCGTGGCACAAATACAACAGCACAACATGCAAGATCAGGTCACCCTGCAGAGTTTTGACTGGGGCGCTCTGATGCTGGCAAAACAACTGGCCCCTGAACTGCCCTTGGTAGCCTTGTCCAATGCGCAGTCTTTCCTGCAGTGTGGGGAACCTGGCGCCTCGCCGTGGACTGGCGGCATTGATATGGACGATTTTGACTGCAATCTGCCTGCAGCAGCCGCGTCGTTTGGTGCGTCTGCGATTTCGCCGGTGCATGGTTTGCCGCAAAGTGCCGGTATCAATGACGCAGGGTACAGCGCGTTTACCACGCGTGAGATGGTTGAGCAGGCGCATGCGCTGGGATTAAAAGTCATTCCATGGACGATTAACGATCAGCCCACGATGGCACAACTCATGGATATCGGTGTGGATGGCATCATCACCGACTACCCGAACAGGCTGCGCGAGGTGATGCTGGAGCGTGACATGGCATTGCCTGTGGCATTCACAGCGCCCGTTGCTGGCAACACGCCAATTGAAGAACAAAGCATTCTGGTATTGCAGCAGCAACTGGCCACCGGCGCGCTCACCTCGGCACAGTTGCTGGATTATTATCTGGCGCGTATCCAGGCCTATGACCAGCAAGGCCCGGCACTCAACACCCTGATCACCCTAAACAGCGCCGCAAGAGCACAGGCGCAACAACTGGATAACGAGCGCCAACGCAGCGGGCCGCGCAGTTTGCTGCATGGCATTCCGGTAGTGATCAAAGACAACTACAACACCATCGACATGCCCACGACCGGCGCGTCACAGTCACTGGCTGACTTTATCCCTGACGAAGAGGCCACACAGGTCAAAAAACTGCGTGATGCCGGCGCGATTATTGTGGGCAAAACCAATCTGCATGAGTTCGCTTATGGCATCACCAGTATCAGTTCACTGGGCGGCCAGACACGCAATCCTTACGATCCGCAGCGCCTGCCCGGAGGTTCCAGTGGTGGCAGCGCCGCAGCGATTGCGGCAGGTTTTGCCGCGGTTGGCATGGGCTCGGACACTTGTGGTTCTATCCGTATTCCAGCGGCGTTTAACAATCTGACAGGCCTCAGACCCAGCAAGGGTTTGAGCAGTATCTACGGCATCATGCCCCTGTCGCACACCCAGGATGTGGCTGGACCTCTGGCCCGCTCAATTACTGATCTGGCGATAGTGCTGGATATCACCAGCGGCTTTGACCCGGCTGATGCGGATACGGCGCTGATGCAACATCAGCCGGCGCCGCAGTTTTTTGCCCAGCTCGGGCGCGGGTCGATTGCCGGGTTGCGTATCGGTCGTTTAACCGCGTGGATGGATGCCGCAGATCCTCAGGTACGTGATCAAATTGACCAGGCATTACAATTTCTGGTGCAACAAGGCGCGAGTGTTGTGGAAATCGAGATACCGGATATGTCGCGTCTGCTCTCGCAATCAGGGTTAATTGGGCATGAATTTGAAGCGGATCTGGATGGCTACCTGCAGCAGTTCGGCAGTGACAAATACCCGACGCTGGCAGCCATTGTGGAAGGCGGCGAATACCATGAGGCGGTCGCCGGCCTGCTCAGTCGCAGTGCGGCCGCGGAACAAGACCAGCAGGCGTATCAGGCGGCGCTGGCCGTGCGCGCCGAGCTGCAACAGGCCATTGATGCGTTGATGACAGCACAATCGCTGGATGTGATTGCCTACCCGCCTATTGCCAGCCTGCCGGCCTTGATTGGCGAGCCGCAACCCGGCAACCACTGTGCTTTGAGTGGCAACTCTGGTTTTCCGGCCTTGTCGTTGCAGGTTGGTTTTACGGTTGAAGGCCTGCCGGTGGGCGTGGAGCTGCTCGCGCCGTATCTGGGTGACACTCGTCTGCTATCCATAGCTTATGCCATCGAACAGTTGCGCCCGATGCGCCGGGCGCCAGCGTCTACGCCGACTCTGTAGCGTTTAACACCTTGTCGATATCAGCCGCCTCGTGGCGCTCTCGTAACTGCCGCTCGGGTTTGCCCCACGTGCAGTTCACGATGCGGCCACGTCTGACTGCCGGCCGGTCAGCAACTTCTGTGGCCCAGCGCATGACATGGGTATAGGTGTGCGCTTCCAGAAATTCCGCCGCATTGTAGATTTTGTTTAACACCAGCGCGCCGTACCAGGGCCAGATGGCAATGTCGGCAATCGTGTATTCATCACCGGCGATGAAGCGGTTGTTTTGTAACTGGCGGTCAAGCACATCAAGCTGGCGTTTGACTTCCATGGTGAAACGGTCAATGGGGTATTGCCACTTTTCTGGTGCGTAACAGTAGAAATGACCAAAGCCACCGCCGAGATACGGTGCGCTGGCCATTTGCCAGAAAACCCAGCTCATCACGTCTGTGCGAGCTGGCACGTCTTTGGGCAACAGCGCGTCAAACTTCTCTGCAAGATAAAACAGAATGGACGCTGACTCAAAGACCCGCTGCGGCGGATTCGCGCTGACATCCAGCAAGGCAGGTATTTTTGAATTCGGATTCAGGCCGACAAAGTCACTGCCAAACTGATCACCGCCAGAAATGTTAATCAGAAACGCATCGTACTCCGCGCCGCTGTGGCCTAAGGCCAGCAACTCTTCCAGCATCACTGTGACTTTGACGCCATTGGGTGTGCCCAGTGAATACAGTTGTATGGGGTGGCGCCCACGTGGCAATTGCTGGTCATGCGTTGCGCCGGCAATTGGCCTGTTGATATTGGTAAAACGGCCACCGCTTTGGTTATCCCACGTCCAGACGGCCGGGGGGCTATAGCTATTGTTCATAAGATTTTCCTGGGTGGGGACGGCTGGGTGGGGACGGAGAGATCAAAAAATGATCTCTCCGTCCCCACCCCTTTAAAAAAAACTATAAAACTTCAAAATTCAAACCCGCGTTGTGACGCAGACGCGTAATCAGCAATTCGCCGAGGGCGGCACCCGGGGTCCAGATCCCACCACCGGCGGCTTGCGGATTTTTCAGAAGACAGACGGCGCTTTCTGCGATCATTTTTGAGGTTGATCCGTAACCGGGATCTTTATCGCCCTTGACGCTGACCATCATGCGATTGCCTTTGTCGTCAGAACCCACAAACAAGACCTCATAGAAACCGGTCTCGCGCTCTTCTTTGCTGGGACCTTCGCCAGGCTTCAAGGTGCTGGCCGCCATGGATTTATCAGCAGCCACTGCCTTGGCCGTGGCCTCACCTTTCTCGCCAGGCCCGGTCAACATCATTTCATCGTAGACAAAACCTTTGCCCCAGGGATGCCCTGACAGAAAGTTACTGCGATGAACATTTTTGGTATTGATGGTTGCCATCACAAACGGCGCCGACCAACTGTTTAATTCCTCATCAAATACCGGTGTGTTGCCCGGGGGCTGATCGGCGCCCTGCACACCTTCCGTGAGTGCGAAGGGTGTCATCATCACCTGAATCACTTCTGGTCTCTTGGCAGCGGCAGCCATGGTGGCTTTTAAACTGGCCAGGGTGCCACCGGAGAATCCGCCTTTCATGGCTTTGACCCGCCCTTTGACCCGAGACATCGGGGCGCCAAATTTTTCCAGCGCGTTTTGCTGCAGGAACACCACACCCAGATCAAACGGAATCGAGTCAAACCCACAAGAAAACACAATGCGCGCACCGCTGGCTTTGGCAGCAGCGCTATGGGCGGCAATCATGTCATGCATCCACGCCGGCTCACCGCACAGATCCACATAATCAGTCCCCGCCGCGACACACGCTGCCACCAGTTCAGAGCCATACAACTGATAGGGACCCACGGTAGTGATCACCACCTTGGTGCGGGTCACCATGTCATTCACCGATGCCAGATCTTCCGAGTCCGCAATAAGCAATGGCACTTCCAACGGCAAGCCAATGTCGTCACGCACCTGCTCAAGTTTTTCACGACTGCGTCCCGCCATGGCCCAGTTGACGTCGCCGTTCACACCATAGCGTTTGTTCAGATATTCACAGACCAGACGCCCGGTATAGCCGGTGGCGCCGTACACAACAAGGTCAAACTTTTGCTTGAGGGACATCTTTTTCTGAACTCCCGTTCATCAGGTAAATCCAACAATTTTTTCATTCAGCACATGCGCCAGCAGCGGGCTGGCGGCGGCGCGTTCAAACGCTTCGTCCATCGCTTTGTAACGCTGCTGCACAATGGGGCGATAGTTGGGATGCGTAAAAATATACAATTCGCCGGCGTTTAATGCTTCAACCACGCGCTCACCAACAACATCCACTGCAAGGCCGTTATTGATCACGTTCTGCATATGTGCGGCCAGTGCTTCGTTTTTGGAACTGCCAGTTTCGCGGCCCAGATCTTCGCGGGCGTAACCTGGCTGTCGATTGCGTTCGGACAGATTGATGCGGGTTTTAACAAAGGCAGGGCACAACACCGACACATGGATGTTGTGAGACTTTAACTCCGCATGCCAGCTTTCAGACATGCCAACCACGGCAGTTTTAGTCGCCGTGTACGCACCGGCATACGGCACACCCACCATGCCAGCCATGGATGCAACATTGATGATCCAACCGCCTTCACCCTGTTCTTTAATCAGCGGCACCATGGTCTGTGTGCCATACAGAACACCCATCAGATTGACATCCAGCACCCAACGCCAGTCCATGGTATCGGTTTGTTCAATTGTACCGGTCCCACCACCGACGCCGGCATTGTTCACCAGCATGTGCACCTTGCCAAATTGTTTGACCGCCTGCTCTGCCAGGTGTTGCCACAAGCCAAGCTGCGTGACATCCATCACAACACCCAACGCGGGGACGCGCTCGGACTTAAGTAGCGACACTGCTGCATCGAGTTGAACCGGGTCGATATCCCCCAGCACCACGTTCATGCCTTGCTTGCCAAGCGCACGGGCGATACTGAGTCCAATGCCCTCAGCACCGCCACTGATCACCACAGTCTTACCGGTGAACTGGCTCATGGGATTAATTCCACAGGCTGCGCTTGGTCAACACCAGATCCATTTTCTGACCGGTAGGCTGCTCAACGTGGATGGTGAACGTATCGCCGTCGAGTGTGTAACCCAGCGACTTCATGCCGGTGTCAGCCACATTGGTAAAGTGCACGTGGTTGCCCATAATCATCGCCAGTTCCATTTTCATCGGCTCAGGTGTTCTGGGCTTGAAGCCAGGATCAAACTGCTGCAGATGCAACACCAGTGAACCGTCAACTTCTTCAATGGTAATCATTTCGAACATGCTGGTGCCCGTCGGGCCAGTCATACGCACCATGGCAGCAATTGAGCCCGCCTCCGCAGCGATCCAGTTTTCTTCCAGCGTGTTAGCGCCCAGTGCGCCAGCGTAGTTACCGGTCATCCACTGCAACTGGTCAATGGTGGCGGCGGGGCCGGCCGCAAAACTCAGACTGGAAGACAGGGTAAACAGACCGGCAGCGATCAGGGATTTCAGCGGGGTATTCATAGCAAATTCCTCAAGGATTATTATTGGTAACAACAATTTTTCTGGACAGCAGACTGGCCCGAGCTTAGCACTACCCACGCGCACATGCCCAGTGCTGGCTGGTCAATTAATCCTGCAAAGCGCACGAATCCACAGGCAGGTTTTCGGGTTTGACAATACCGTCAATGAATGTGTCATCATCGGCGCAGACTATGCAGCTTCTGCTGCGCACGGGCTTGATTCTGCCGTGGGTATTTCCCCGTTTTTTGGACACGTCAATTTTTTTGGGACACCTCAGTTTTTTGGGACACGTCAATTTTTTAGACACTTCAGAGAGAGCAGCACATGAACTACCGTTACATCGGCAAAAGCGGCCTGCGGGTCAGCCCCATTTGTATGGGCACCATGAGTTTTGGCAGTTGGAGCGACGAAAAAGAGTCCTTCCGCATTCTGGACAAAGCGTATGAACGCGGCATCAATTTTTACGATACCGCCGAAGTGTATCCAGTGCCACCACGCGCTGAAACCGCGGGCCTGACAGAAACCATTTTTGGCAAATGGATCAAAACCAAAAACCGTGACTCGCTGATCATTGCCACCAAAGTGGCAGGGGCAGCATCGGGTTGGTTTGTACCGCCCATTCGCGCGGGCATGACGTCGATTGACCGTCACCACATTGAGCGCGCAGTTGAAGGCAGCCTGCAGCGCATGGGGCTGGATTACATCGATCTGTATCAGGTGCATTGGCCCGACACGGTAGTGCCCATTGAAGAGTCGATGGCAGCGCTGGATCGTCTGGTGGAATCGGGAAAGGTGCGTTATCTGGGCACGTCGAATGAAAACGCGTACGGGCTGACCAAAGCCAATACTGTTGCGCATTACGAAGGTTATGCGCGTTTTCAATCGATTCAGAATAACTTCTCGTTGTTGAACCGGCGCTTTCTGGATGAACTGGCGTTGGTTTGCCGTAAGGAAAATGTGTCGCTGTTGCCGTATTCGCCGATTGGCGGTGGCATGTTAAGTGGCAAGTACAATGCGGACAAAATCCCGGAACACAGTCGGTTTGGGGAATATCTGCAGTTGGAAAATCCGCGGCAGCGTGCGATGGCGGATCGGTTCCTGAACAAGGGCACTCTGGATTCGACGGCGCGTTATATTGAGATTGCGCGTGAGGCGGGGATGTCGCCAACAACCTTGGCAGTGGCGTGGAGTATGAATTTCGATTTTGTGGCGTCGACCATCATCGGGGCGCGAACGGCGGATCAGCTGGATGAGTCTTTTGCGGCGTTGGATGTGAAGTTGTCGGCTGAGGTGCTCAAAGCGTGTGATGCGGTTCACAAGGATATTTTGTATCCGATGGGGTGATGCCGTTACTGATGTCTATGAAAACAGTCCGCACGGGAAGTGAGGTGTGGCACTGTCTGGCAGTGAAGTATGGCACTGTCTGGTAGTGAAGTATGGCACTGTCTGGTAGAGCGCACGGGGAGTGGGGCGCCGCACCTGACCGGCCGCATCATTTGAGGGGGCGCCCGGCGGTGCGCAACTCAACGTCGCGGCTGCGCCGCTCCGGATTCGAACAGTGCTCCCGCTTTTTCGGGCGCCCCCTCAAATGATCAGCGCGGCCTGATTGGTCAGGTGTGGCGTCCCACTCCCCGTGCTTGTGCCAATCGAAGGCTATGGTGTCAACTTGCTGGCGTCTGCCGCTGGGACTGCGCTGGAACTATTCTGGTACAACGCTGTTTCTTCGCTGCGCTGTTTCTTTACTGCGCTGTTTCTTCGCTGCTCTGTTTCTTCACTGCTCTGCGTCTTCAGTGGGCTGCAACCAGACGTGAGAGCACCGGCGGGGCCTGCGGCAAAGTCAGACCAATCAGGCCACGCTGATCCGGTCAGCTGACACCGGGAATAGCGCGAGCACTGTTCGAACTCCGAACGCGTTTGCGCGTGAGGGTGAGTTGCGCAGCGCCCGGTGGCTGCAGACCGGATGTGGCCGGTCTGACTCTGCCGCAGGCCCCGCCGGGGCGGCCACCGACTTTTAAGCCGATATTCCCACACCAATGACCGCGCGCTGACAAGTCCGGGCACATCTGACATACTTTTCAGCAAGACCCGAACCCACTCCACAACATGGAGCAACCCGCAGGCCAATCAGCCAGACTGCCGCCAGCGCCCGTCAGACAGTCAATCAGTTAGCGAGCGGAGCGCCTGCCGCTTAAAATTGTAAAAATGTATGTCACACATTAGTCATAAAAGTGTAGTTAAATTGTCTTGTATTAGTCACATGACATTTTGATGACAACAAACAAAGCCATTTGCGCAATACTGGCCAAAAGAATCACACAATAAGCGAAAATATTTTATCTTAATCAATTAGATACATGATAACCGGGGAAGAGGATTTACATTGAATTTCAAACAATCATGGTTGGCAATGACCCCGTTAAAGGGACTTTTTTTAGTAGTTGCACTGGGAGTTGTATCGACTGCGCAGGCGCAGGAGCTGGATTTTTCCGGTGATATGCGCTTTGGTTTTGCCAGCTTTGACCGTGACGAACGCAACGGTAGCGAGATTGGCGAGGACGTGCTGCGTCTGCGGGCCCGCGCCGGCGTACTGTGGACAATAAATGAAAATTGGTCATTCAAAGGTCGATATGCCGCGCGATTAAACAACAAAAACAACGAATCCGGTTGGGTAAAGTTATTTGATGGTCTGAATGTTGGCGCCACCAGCATTGTGCCCGGCGAATCAACACTGGATGAGTTTTTTGTGCGTGCCCGTTATGGCAAATGGGACCACCGCATCGGCCGCTTCCAGACCAACAACCGCATGATTGGTGTTGCGGCCAAAGGCCTGAGTCGATTCAATTCCGCCGGTTGGGATGTCAATTCCACCGACGGCATCCAAACGGTTTACAGCACCGATCTGGGATTTAATGTCACCGGTATCATTGAATACAACAACAAGGACGGCGCATCCAATGTGCGGCGCGCGCCGCTGGACTTTCGCGATTCTTCCAGCCGCGCCGGTTATTTCCTGGCGCTGGATGCACAGGATACCAGCGGCCTGTGGGCACAGCGCTCAATTGATGTGGCCTATATCCCTGCAGCACTGTATACCAACGGCATCGCCAGTGGTCAGAGCCGTGGATACCTGGGTTTCAGTGGCCGGGCGGTGACGCAGTTTGCCTTACAGGGAGAAATGACACTGCTCACCGGGCTTGAACTCGCCTGGGCACCCGACACTCAAACCAAGGCGGTCGCGCGTATACCGGGCACCGGCAAGGTAGACAGCTTTTCCTGGCATACTTCGATCAACGTGCTGGACTTTGTGCCGGGGCACAGCATCGGCCTGGTGTACGGCGAGAACGAGGCCGGCTGGTTATTGTCGGCTGATTTCCCGACCAACACCGCATTAACGGAAGTGCGCTACGACTGGGAAGTGATGTCGGGCCATCTTCTGGAAGCGCGCGTGCGCGATCGTACAGACCTGCAACGGCAGACCAACGCCGTGCAAAAGCGCTCTGAAGTCGATGTGTATGTCCGCTATACCATCAGCCTGTAAGATGGCGCGATGGACTACTACAACAACAACGCTGCCAGCCTTTTTCAGCGCTATGAATCATTGCCGCCAGATAAGGTGCATGAGCCATGGCTGCACCTGCTTCCTAAAAAGTCAGGCATTGCCTGCGATATCGGCGCCGGTTCCGGCCGCGATGCACGCTGGTTAGCCGCGCAAGGCTGGGATGTCATTGCGGTAGAACCAGCGGCGGCGCTGCGTGAACTGGCCGTGCAGCAATCAGCGTCAGCGTTATCAGACTCTCAACCGTCCGGCAGCATTACCTGGCTGGACGACTCTCTGCCCGAACTCAAACAACTGCGAGCGCTGGATCAGCGTTTTAATCTGATTCTGATGAGCGCTGTGTGGATGCATATGCCTGCACCAGACCAGCAGCGCGCCATACGGATTGTCAGCGATCTGCTGGCTCCCGGCGGGTTGTTAGTGATCACCCTGCGGCATGGCCCCGACGAACAAGGCCGGTTTCACCCGGCAGCCGCGGATGATGTGACCGCCCTTGCCCAAGACCGGGCCTTGATCAACAAACTGCGTACACGCACAAAGGATGTGGTCAGAGCAGACATTGAGTGGGATACGCTGGTGTTTCAAATGCCCGATGATGGCACCGGCAGTTTGCCGCTACTGCGTCACATCATCGTCAACGACAATAAATCTGCGTCGTACAAACTCGGCCTGCTGCGTGTCCTTATCCGCATCGCGGAAGGTGCTCCGGGTATGGTGACCAAACGCACCGATGACTGGGTGGAAATTCCGTTTGGGCTGGTAGGACTGTATTGGATCAAAACCTATCTGCCGCTGATCTTCAGGCATAACCTGCTGCAGGCACCCAAGGCCGACCACGTCAATCAAAAGGGTTACGGATGGGCAAAAAAGCCGCATTTTTATGGCCTGCAGGACGTGTCCCCCTACGATCTCAGGGTAGGCGCGACCTTTGATACGGCGATCGCGCAAAGACTGACGGGGGCGATCGGGGATGCCTGTGCCAACATCCGTGATATGCCCGCAAAACACATCACCTACCCTGGACAAAACCGACAGGTGTTTGAGTGTGCGACCCGCTCCTTCCGGCACAAAGACAGCAGCTGGCAAATCACCAAAGATAGCCTGCAGCAATTTGGCACGTTCAGAATCCCCGCTGCGCTCTGGCAGACCATGAGCCAATATGCGTGCTGGCTGGAACCGGCCATTTTGAACGAATGGGTGAAACTGATGCAGAGCTGGCGGGCAGAATACAATCTGAATGTTTATAACAATGTATTCCAATGGATTGATGCTGATCGCGATACCAGCAGAGTACGCAATCGAGTTCAACAACTGCAGCACCGAGGCGCGTCTCTGCATTGTGTATGGACAGAAAAGACCCTCAGCAATCAGCGCTACGCCATTGACCATTGTTTCCCTTGGTCGCGCTGGCTGAACAATGATTTGTGGAATTTGATGCCAACCACTGAACAAGCTAACAGCGCCAAGGGCGACAAGTTGCCCTCAGCGGTGCTCATGCAGCACTCACAGAAATTGATACTCGAGTGGTGGCGGCAAGCCTATGTGGATGACAACTCATTACAACAACAGTTTTTTGTAGAAGCGCAATCTGCACTGCCTTTGCTTGACGACAACACAACAACACTGGCGCCGGTGTTCCATGCCATGCTGCATCAACGGGCGCGCTTGAAAGCCAATCAGCAGCTGGCTGAATGGGGGTACTTGAGTCGTACATAGATCACGGCCCCAACACCCCAATCGGCACAACAGTCACGCCATCAGGCCGGCGGTACCCATATCCACCCGCAGTGATCACCAACAACGCCGAAGGCTCACCACAGCGCGTGGTGTCTACGCGTTTCACAAATTTCACAAGCTGCGCGGCAGCGGCATCCACAATATGGGCCGCCGAGCTTAGTTTGACTTCACATGCACACCAGCGTGAATCCGCTGTGGTCACCACGGCGTCAATCTCAAGACCGGTATTGTCCCGGTAATGCCGAACCTCTCCCCCCAATGATTGGCTATATACCCGCAAGTCTCTGATCACCATGGATTCAAAAAGCAACCCAGTGGTGTTGAGGTCAGCCAGCAGGCTTTCAGGGCCGGCGCCCAGTGCGGCCACGGCCAGCGAGGGGTCTACAAAGTGAAATTTTCTGCTGTTTCGCACTCTTGAACGAGAACGCAGATGCACTGCCCAGGGAGCCTGATGCTCCACAATCATCAATCGCTCCAGCGTATTGATGTAGGCGGCCACCGTATTGATGTCGAGAGATCCTGCTGGCACAGCAACGTCCGCTGCAATGGATGTGTGAGTGGCCTCTGTTGCGACATGCCGGGCCAGCGACTCGACAACCGCCTGCACTCGGACTGGATCCCGGCGGATGCCATCAACGGTGTGGATATCCGCCCGGAATATGTCGCGCACATAGTCCTGAACTGCCCTCAGCGCCGCAGGCAGATCAAGCCGCGTGTAAGCAGGCCAGCCGCCGCGACAAAGAACCTCCAGCAATTCACGTAAACCGAGCCCCGGTTCAGGCGCAGATACCGTCTCTCCACGCAACAGAGACGACAACGATATTTCCCCATTACTTGCCCCCAACTCAAACAGACTCATGGGACGCATCCTCAGATGTGCGAATCGACCAGCCCCAGTATGGCGGGTGTGATCATCTGCCGGCGTTGCCGAGCCGGTCAGTATGAATTGTCCGGGTAATTTTCGGGTATCCACTTCCCGGCGCACACCATTCCAGATTGCTGGTGCTATTTGCCATTCGTCAATCAGCCTTGGCGTTGCCCCGCTTAAGGGAAGACGGGGGTCAATATCAACACTGGTTCTAGCTGCGCTATCCAGATCCAGAAGAACGCTGCTGGCTGCAACTTGCATTGCTGTTTCAGTCTTGCCGCAGGCTTTTGGTCCTTCGAGCACTACCGCACCGGCAGATGCCAGGCGCTCTTTCAGCTCAGCGTCAATGACACGTTTTATATAGGTCATTTGCAGCGTTTTCTCTCAAACGGGATAGTGAAATGATCATAACCGGTACTTTGCAATGTTTCCAACCGGTACTTTGCAATTTTTTCAACCGGTACTTTGCAATATTTACTCTCTTTTGCCCCTCGTTTGACCCACTCTGCGTCAAAATATCCGCTTGCTGCCTGCTCAAACGGCCAAGCCACCACACGACGGGCTTGATTCATGAGAAATACCAGCCGATTTATCCAACAACCTTATGTTGTGCGGCGAGTACCTCCAAAGTGTTGTTTCTTTGATCACGCCAGCAGCGTGCAAGTCTCTGGCGCTGCCGTGAACCATGTCCAATATTGATTTAGCCATCAGTTTTTACCTCAATTAACGCACCATCCATGATGGCTTGGGATAATGAGTATCAACGTGATAACCCCGGAGTGGATGATTAAAAAGAAACCCTCTGCTCAATCAACAAACGCCCATCAACACCTCGTATCTGCATGTTCACTGACGGCGGTTGCACCGACCAGTCAATCTCTATCAACCCGACGTTTGCCTGAGCAAACGCCTCGCCCACACGATGACGATTGGGGCTGATGGCCTGCCACTCTTCGGTGAGGCCGGAGGAGGTCATTTCCACCAGCGGAAACGGCAAGCCACTGTTGTCGATGCGGCTGAATTCCGACCAGTGGGTGTCGCCGGAGATAATCACGGTGGGCACAATCGGGGATGTGTGCAGCAGGTTAAAAAAGCGCTGCCGGTCGGCCGGAAAGTTGGCCCAGGTTTCCCAGCCGGTGAAGTCGGCGAGCAGCTGTATGCTGGAGCCGATAATGCGCAGGCTGGTTTCCACCTGCAGCTGCT
This sequence comes from Gammaproteobacteria bacterium, assembly GCA_947458495.1. Classification (GTDB taxonomy): domain Bacteria; phylum Pseudomonadota; class Gammaproteobacteria; order Pseudomonadales; family Pseudohongiellaceae; genus Pseudohongiella. Next base: position 15,279 of record CANHAR010000010.1, read on the forward strand.
GCTGAAACCATTGCCACTGTGCTTCGCCGAGCATGGTGGCGCCGGGTTCCAGCGACGCGTCGTAGGGGCCCATGTCCTGCGCGAGGCGGCTTGCGCGCTTATCCGCATCAGCAACTTCGTGCAGCGCAGTGCGATTCCAGCGCAGATCCAGCAGAATGATCTGCACGGTGTTTCCGGGTTCGCCGTAGACATACGAGGTATAAATGCCATCCGGCCGCGAGCGACGTTCGGAGTCTGCAGGTTCGCCCCAAAAATCCAGCATCACTTGCCGCGACGCTTCTTTGGACGGGTACTCGAGTCCACCATCATTGACGCCGTAGTCGTGATCATCCCAGATGGCCACCACGTTGGTCTGCTCACATAAGCGCTGAAAACCGGGCACCGCGCCGAGTTGTTCGTACTTGGCCTGCAGCACTGCAGGGTCTTCGCTGTCGCCGTAGATGTTGTCACCCAGGAACACAAATACATCGGGTTTTGCCGCATTAACGACCTCCCAGATGGGTTGCGGTTTATCCTGATGTACGCAAGAACCAAATGCGATGCGGTTGATGGGTTCACTGCGTGAAACCGAATGCGCCTGCGCGTGAGAGGAAACCTGCGCTTGAGAGGCAGCCTGCGCGTGAGCGCCAACAGGCACTCGCAGCAACGAAGCGCCGGCGATCAGCGCACCCAGCACCCGAGTAAACACACGCCTGGAAAACGGCTTTCGCAACAGCTCTGAGTTCATCGCGGCAGAAACTCCGTCATCGGTTTACCCATGGCTGGGTTGTATTGTGTGTAATCTTCACCCATCCATTGCAGCAGTGTCGCAGCGATTTGATTGGCTCCCAGACAGCTGTCGGTTTGCACCAGCCCATTAACAGGGACACCCGGCCCCATAGCAGCCATCCAGATATTTTCGGAACCGATAATGCCCTGCGGGTAATCGGCGGCCAGCCCACTCATGTAGTTTTCAACCGCGCGTTTGCTGGCGTGGTGCAACCAGCTCTCCAGCGGCTGTTCGCCACGGCCGTGATCCACGGTGATAAAAATGGCGGTGTTGTCCTTGTAGTACTCCAGACTCTGTAATGTGTTCCAGACATCCTCGATAAAACCATCCACACGCCGCGTAGCCACCACGTACTCGTCGTAGTCGCCTTCGTGCGCAAAGTCATCCGGCTCGCCATAGGCAATATGCACCACCCGACTCTCGGTACGTTTTAGCCACGACAGCGCATAGTGATGGGTAAAGGCATCGTGACGCACGGTTGGCCAGTGTGGCGACACATCGGCGTGCAGGGTGTTTAACATCTCCTCAAATTCATTGGCCGGCTGATCACTTAATCCAATATTCACCGGAATGCCGCTGCGCTCGACGTTGTAAATCGCCGGGAATACATTCCACGATGCAAACGCCGCCATGCGCCCGCTGAACGCCGGGTTAGCACCAAGCAACTCCAGCATGGTTTTTTCCGGATTGGGGACGGAGGCGTTGGAGTTGATGGCATCGTTGATCACACCACTGAGAATTTCGTTATATCCCGGATATGAAAAATTCCAGTCATTGGTGAGCACCGCGCACGAGCCCTTGCTGTGATCACCAACCACGGTGCCCTGCTGCATCACCGTGTTGTGCAAAAAGGGCATCAACTTTTGAGCACGAAGCGCAGGATCGTTGTGCCAGAACTCAGCCATCAACTGCTCGGCAACGTCCGTGTACTCGTCGTGTGTCGCGAGCTCCGCGCTGATGCCGGAAAACGCCTCCTGCCAGCGCACGCCATCAATGGTGATCAGCACCACATTGTCAGCGGCGAGCACGGTTTGTGCGGACAACAGCGTCAGCAGGGCTGCGCTTGACAGATATTTCTTCATGGTTTTTCTCCTGATACGGGGACGTGATACGGGGACGGAGGTCGCAGAGCTCCGTCCCGATTCTTGTGTCAGCGGATGGGCATGATCCTATGACGGATTGATGGCGGGACTGTGACAGTTGAGATTGGTGAGCAAAAATCAGGTCTACCGGGTTATAACGGTAATCTTTGTTATACTTTTTGAAGTTTACATCTATAGCCATCGTTCATGGAGCCTGCATGTATAACCAAACGCACTTACAACAGCTTGAGGCCGAAGCGATTTTTATCATCCGCGAAGTGGCTGCCAGCTTCGACAACCCTTGTTTCTTCTACTCAATCGGGAAGGATTCGACGGTAATGCTGCATCTGGCGCGTAAAGCCTTTTTTCCCGCTGCCGTTCCCTTCACATTGCTCCACGTGGACACCACCTGGGAATTTGCCGAGATGGCGCGTTTCCGTGACGCCATGGCTGCCAAACATAGGCTCAAGATTTTGGTACACACTAACGAAGAAGCACTCGCCATGGGTATCCACCCCATTACGTCTGGCTCAGTCAAGTACAACGATTTCATGAAGACTCAGGCACTAAAGCAGGCGATGAAACTGCATCGGTTTGATGCTGCGTTGGGTGGTGCGCGGCGTGATGAGGAAAAGTCACGTGCAAAAGAGCGAGTATTCTCGGTGCGTGATTCACATCAAGCCTGGGACCCTAAAAATCAACGCCCTGAATTGTGGAAGCTGTACAACACTCGCATCGAAAAAGGCGAATCCGTGCGCGTGTTTCCTCTCTCCAACTGGACAGAACTGGATATCTGGCAGTACATCCTCAAAGAAAAAATCGAATTGGTATCACTCTATTTGTCAGCGCCACGCATGAGCTGGATAAGCGATGAAGGCAGCCAACATTTGATTTTGGATGACGACCGAATGCTGCCATTTTTGAGCGAAACCGAGCGCGCGAGCTTAGCGGTTCGCCCCCTACGTTGCCGAACCTTGGGTTGCTACCCACAAACAGGTGCGGTATTAAGTGATGCAACAACCCTGCAAGCTGTGATTAAGGAATTGGTCGAGAGCAAAACCAGTGAGCGTGAGGGCCGCATGCTGGATAAAGATCAGGTTGGGTCGATGGAGAAGAAAAAGCGAGAAGGGTATTTTTAGTGCATACACCTTTTTCTGGCAGACAATTTGCGCTTCTCACGCGCCATGGAAAGGAAACAATCCTCGCCCCATTATTGTCGGCAAAACTCGGCGCCTCTCTGGTACTGACGCAAGACTTCGACACGGATCAGCTGGGTACATTTAGTGGCGAAGTTGAGCGTCAGCTGACCCCAAAAGATTGTGCTCTGAAAAAAGCGCAGCTCGCCTGCGAGCTGACCGGACTGACGCTCGGGTTGGGTAGTGAGGGCAGCTTTGGACCTGGCCCCTATGGTTTTGGTACCGTCAATCACGAGCTGGTAGCTTGTGTAAATCTGCAAGAAGGCTGGTCGGTTGTTGGCCGTCATTACAATTTCAGCAGCGTACGCAAACTAACGAGTCGTTCGACCTCAGCTCTCTATGAATTCATGGCAAAAAGCCCCAGCAACCAGGGATTACTGCTACAGAGCACCGCGGGTATCGCTAAAGGACTTCATGGGATTGATGCAATAAAAGCGTGCCTGAACGACTGGTTTGGTAAGGAATCCTTACTTGTTTCAGAATTACCAGAGGCGCTGACAATCAGTGATGACCTGCGGGCACATCAATGCCCGGAACGGCGCGAAACCATTTATAGAGCAATGGAGAACTTGATCGCGCGCTTGTTATCACCTTGTCCCGACTGCCAGACTCCTGGCTTTTGGCCGGACCAAATACATTCCGGTCTGCCATGCCGTTCTTGTGGCTGCCCCACTAACAGCACAAAAGCCCGCACCGCACACTGCTCGCACTGCAACGCAGAACGAACCTATCCCGTTATCGAGACAGAGGCCGACCCCGGTCAATGCCCGATTTGTAATCCGTAGAGTAACTTTCTTTGAATACAGACTATCTTTTGAGGTTATGGGGACGGAGCTCTTCGACCTCCGTCCCCATAACCCCCATAGGCAACCACCAAGACACAGGGTATGATCCACCCTCTGCAGAATACCTGCATGGCAAGTCAGTGAACTGGAGTCACCAAAAACATAATTATGCTGATCCGGATGTACCGCAATCTCAAGCGCAATATCACCGAAGACGGACTGATTATCAGCAGTTCCGGCTTTCTGGTGAACAATATGGTGGGCAAGATCGATTTTTCGCGGCCACTGCGTATTCTCGAAATTGGCAGCGGCCGCGGAGCGTTTACGCGCGAACTGATCAGCCGCATGTCGCCGGACTCACAACTGGACATCTGCGAAATCAAAACGGAATACAACGCCTGGATAGAACAACTGATCAACGCCAATACTGACAAACATATCAGTCTGCATAATTGTTGTGTGACACAACTGCTGGTGGAGGCTGAACGTTATGACGTTATCCTCTCCTCGCTGCCCCTGAAAAACTTTGAAGATCCCGACAGCCAACACGCATTTTTATATCAGGTGATCAATGCCATGCGCCACGGCCTTAAAGACGGCGGCATCTACCTGCAATATCAGTATTTCAAAAGCAACAAGTCAGACATTGAACAGGTGTTTGGCAAAAAAATGGATGATGTGAGTTTTGTGCCGCTTAACATCCTGCCCGCGTTTGTTTACAGCATGTCCAAGTAAATTCAACAACCGGCCAGTCCCTGTCCCTGCAACACCCGCATACTCCCATCAGTCTTTGAAGTACACCATCTGGTGCGTGGTCGCCAGTAAGGTGCCATCAGCCGACCATAACTCGGCACTCTGATCAGAATAGCCATTGTGGTAGACCTGTGCGCGCGCGCAGCCCAGCACGTAATCACTGCCGATCTGCGTCAGCATCTGACTGTCGACATGGAAATACGACGTCATAGTCACTGTGCCTATGGGCGTCCAGCGCTGGCGACGAATGAATACCCGCGGAAAAAACACATCACACAAAGATGCCAGAGACGGAAAATCCAGTGTGCGTGGCGGCTGATCCCGCACCCACAAGCTGGATTGGGCATTGGGCTGCTCCTGTGGCCCGTCGATCATGGCCTGATCCAGTGACACCATGCCGTTGATGTATCGCAGGTCATAACAGTGAGTAAACCGCGGTTGTTTACTCCAGTTCAGGCGCGCCAGTGTCTCAGGTGCAGGCTGCCCGCCCGGGAACACGGCATCAACGGCGGACCAGGTTTCACGCCGCACAGCAAACACGGCTGTACACATGGCGACCAGTTGCCCTTGTTGAAAGGCCTGAATCAACCAATGCTGGGTGGAGCGATTAGTACGCAGCGGATTGGCATCAATCTGCATCACTTCGTCGTTAATGGGCGCTGCAAAATGCACGGTCTGCGCGACCGGCTCACCGAGTCGCTGCGGATGCAGTAAGGCGGCATTTAACAACTGCGCGGCGGTAATACCCCCAAACGGGCCGACGGCATTGGCATAGGCGGGATGCGGGTTGGCGGTGTAGCGGCCGGGCGCGGTTGGTGTCAACGCAATGGCCTCATCCAGCGGATGCAGGGGGTTGGCAGACATGGATTGTTTTCTCCTGCAGGTTTAACTGTGCGGATGCGACCAACCTTCGGCCAACATCTCAAGTATGCGTGTCATCGCTTCGCGGTCATTTAATTGATAGGCCGATTTAAGAAACTCGTCGGCGTTAAGTCCGCCATGTTCAGAGATCGAGTCGCGCCGGTAACTGAAGCGCACGGCAAACTGCCCGGGCCGCGGCTCTTCGATGGCAATCAGGCATTCGGCATGCATAGGCTGGTGGCGACCATCAATCAGTGAATGGATATGATCGTGCGGTGACAGCGTCACCCGATCGTGCAACTGAGTATCGGCAAAACGAATGACTCTCACAAAATTTCTGTCATCACCGGGTTGTAGTGTGCACTCCAGGCCGGGCGTGAAAAAGCCAGGGTATTGCGCACGAAACACCAGCGCCTTCCACAAGTCAGCACGACTGATGGCCTTGGCATCAACCGGAATAACATGTTCAAAGTGCAGCATGGAACGGGGCAAACGAATCATCCTTCCGGGTCAGCCGGGATTAAACATGTGACAGCGCCGGGCAAGTCTAACCGGCCACAGCAGAAACTGTACACCCACTCTTGCCTTCGTGATTACTTCGTGTAAGTTTTGGATTTTTCCACTGAGAAAGCTCATCGCATTATGTCAATCTGGACACGTCAACCTGATCTTCAGCTCATCACCAAACACGCCAACCATACCGCCGCCAGCACACTGGGCATTGAATACACGGAGGTTGGTGACGATTTTCTGCGCGGGCGCATGCCCGTTGACCATCGTACTGTGCAGCCTTACGGCATTTTGCATGGCGGCGCCTCCGTGCTGTTTGCCGAGACGCTGGGCAGTATTGCTGCCAATCATTGCCTGCACCAGGACAATAAAGTGGCTGTGGGATTGGATATCAATGCCAACCACATCCGCCCGGTCGCCAAAGGCTGGGTTATTGGCACGGCCACAGCACTGCATATTGGCAGCACCACACAAGTCTGGGAAATCCGCATAGAGACCGAGCAGGGGAAAACAGTGTGTATTTCGCGACTGACCATGGCAGTGGTGCCAAAAACCGCCTGAATTATTTCGGCGCCGACCGTGTGACACGTCAAACCCCTTGTTGAAAGCATGGCCACCCTCGGTTATTGTTCGCGTTGGTCTCGCGAACAATAACAACACAGGAACTCTTCATGGAAGCCTTCGTCACCACCATCAATAATTTTATCTGGAGTCCGGCACTGATTTTCCTGTGTCTGGGAGCCGGCCTGTTTTATTCCGTGCAGACCCGTTTTGCCCAGGTACGGCTGGTGCGCGAGATGTGGCGGTTGCTGTTCGCCAAAAACTCCTCGACCGAAGGGATCTCTTCATTTCAGGCGCTGGCGGTGTCCCTGTCTGGTCGGGTTGGCGTAGGCAACATTGCGGGTGTTGCGGCGGCGATCGGATTTGGCGGACCCGGCGCGGTTTTCTGGATGTGGGTCATGGCGTTTCTTGGCGCCAGCACCGCGTATGCAGAATCAACGCTGGGTCAGCTTTATAAAGTCGAAGAGGATGGTCAGTATCGCGGCGGCCCCGCGTACTATTTTGAACGTTGCCTGGGACAACGCTGGTTAGCGGTGTTGTTTGCGGTGTCGGCGATTGTTGCCTGCGGCATGTTCCTGCCGGGTGTACAGGCCAATGCGGTAGGCAACGCGGTGACGCAGATTTTTGGTGAAGGCAGCATCGTGGCCACGCAGTTTGGTGACGTTGGAACCAACAAGCTGGTGGCGCTGGCAGTCATCCTGATGATTCTGGCGTTTATCATTTTTGGCGGTATCAAACGCATTGCCAGTTTTACGCAGGTTGTGGTGCCGTTTATGGCAATCGGCTACATCATCATGTCGATGATTGTGGTGTTCCTGAATTTTGATCAGGTGCCTGCCATGCTGGCCCTGATCATCGGAGACGCGTTTACGGCGCAGGCCGGTTTTGGCGCAGCGATTGGCTGGGGTGTACGACGCGGCATTTATTCTAACGAAGCCGGACAAGGTACCGGACCTCACGCGGCAGCGGCGGCTGAAGTGGATCACCCGGCACAGCAGGGTCTGGTGCAGGCATTTTCGATTTACGTTGATACTCTGCTAGTGTGCTCTGCAACGGCGTTTATGATTCTGATCACTCAGCAGTACAACGTGCAGGGCACGTTGCCGGCTGGCGAATTCCTGGTACAGAATGTTGCGGCTGACACGGTAATCAGTTCCGCCGCCTTTACTCAACTGGCTCTGGAAAGCGTGTTTGGCGGATTTGGTCCGATCTTTGTGGGTCTTGCACTGTTCTTCTTTGCCTTTACCACCATTCTTGCCTACTACTACATCGCTGAAACCAACATCACCTACCTGAACCGCTACTTCAAAGCGCGCATTCCGCTGTCGGCACTCAAGATCGTGCTGATGACGATGGTGGCCTATGGCATGGTTAACAGCGCGGGTTACATCTGGACAATCGGCGACATCGGCGTGGGCCTGATGGCATGGATTAATATCCTGGGCATTCTGGCCATTTTCTTTGTGGCCAAGCCGGCAATACTGTGCCTGCGTGACTATGAAGCGCAACTGAAGGCTGGTGGTCCGATTGGATTTGACCCCCAAAGCCTGGGCATCAAAAACGCCACGTTCTGGGAAAAACGTCTGGAGAAACAGGTCGACTCTGCCATAGCCGTTGCCGAAGTACAGGCCAATACACACACCAAGCACTAACGCCTCAAGGACAAGACCCATGCGCGCACCGCTGGTTGTTGATCTGGATGGCACGCTGATTCATACGGACATGCTCCATGAATCAGCGCTGAAAGTCCTGCGCGATCATCCGCTGAGCTCCTTGCTGATACCGCTCTGGTTACTGCGCGGCAAGGCGGTGTTAAAAGAGCAATTGGCCAGCCGCCTGACAATTGATGCCAGCGCCCTGCCCTACAATGAGCAACTGCTGCCGTGGTTGCGCAAGCAAAAGTCTGAAGGTCGCACACTGATCCTGTGCACAGCGTCTGATCAGAAGATTGCCGACGCTGTCGCCAATCACCTGAATTTATTCGACGAGGTGATGGCCAGCGATGGCCATACCAATCTGTCTGGCACCAACAAAGCCAATGCGTTGTCACAACGTTTTTCTCCGGACGGGTTTGACTATGTGGGTAACTCCCACAAAGACCTGCCGGTGTGGCAACAGGCCACTCGCGCGATTGTGGTGAACGGCGCGCCGGGACTGGCTGACAAAGCGCGCCAGGTCTGTCAGGTCGACCATGAATTTCCGCCGCCCAAAGCCAGTCTGTTGACCTGGTTAAACATGATACGGGCACATCAATGGTTGAAGAATCTGCTGTTGTTTGTGCCCTTGCTGGCTGCCCATCAGTTTGATAACCCAGCACTGTTGCCCGTGATGATCATGGCGTTTTTTGCCTTCAGTTTCTGCGCGTCGGCGGTGTACATCACCAACGATCTGCTGGATCTGGAAAGTGATCGGCTGCATCCGCGCAAACGCCGGCGCCCGTTTGCCTCGGGCCTGTTGCCCGCTTGGCAGGGCGTGATCCTGATGCCGGCTTTACTGCTCGCCAGTGTGTTGCTGGCGATGCAGGTTGGCACGCAGTTTATGCAGTGGTTGGCACTGTATTTTGTGCTGACCTGCGCCTACTCATTTGGTCTGAAACGGCTGGTGCTGGTGGATTGTATGGCCCTCGCCATGCTCTATACGCTGCGGATTATTGCCGGAGCGGCCGCCGCCGGCACCACAGTTACTTTCTGGCTGCTGGCTGAATCTGTGTTTCTGTTTTTGTCACTGGCCTTTGTGAAGCGTTATGCAGAGTTGCGGATGTCGGTGCAGACCGACGCTGTCAAGGCACATGGCCGCGGTTACTACACCACTGATGCACCCATGATTCAGACACTTGGCATTATCTCGGGATACATCGCGGCGCTGGTATTGGCGTTGTATCTGAATACGGAAGCGGTGATGCAACTGTATCGGTATCCGGCGTTTGTATGGGCGGCCATCCCCTTTATGCTGTTCTGGATCAGCTGGATGTGGATGCAGGCCAACCGCGGCAACATGCACGATGACCCGCTGGTGTTTGCAGTCAAAGACAAAGCCAGTCTGTTGGCCGGCCTCGGTTTTGCCTTGGTGCTGGTGATTGGGACGGTAGGCTGGCCATGGTAGCGGTGTCGTCGTGGGGACGCCTGAGCAACGAGGCACATCAAGTTCAGGTGCTGGCCGATCGCAGCGCTGCAGTTGCCCAGGTGCGCGGCAACAGCCCTGGCATCTGCTATGGAAACGGCCGCAGCTACGGCGACGTCTGCCTGAATCCGGGCGGGCATCTCTGGCAGACCCGCTCACTGAATCGTTTTATCAGTTTTAATGAGCAGACCGGGCGTTTGCGCTGTGAATCCGGTGTTTTGTTGCGCGATATTCAGCGCACGTTTATGCCACGCGGCTGGATGCTGCCGGTGACGCCCGGCACGCAACTGATCACCGTGGGCGGCGCAATCGCCAATGATATTCATGGCAAAAACCACCATAAGTCAGGCTCCTTTGGCGACCATGTGCATGCACTGCATTTGCTCAGAACCGATGGCACAGTACTGGACTGCAACCGTGCGGGCGACCGCGCAGACATGCTCAGGGCCAGCATTGGCGGCATGGGGTTAACCGGCGTGATCCTGGACGCAGAACTGCAATTGCGCGCAGTCAACAACCCGTGGTTAACCACCGATACCCTGCCCTACCACTCGCTGGACGAGTTTTTTAATCTGGCAGAGCAATCCGAACAGGATTGGGAGCACACGGTGTCATGGATTGATTGCCTGTCGGGCAGTCAGGCAAGGGGTATTTTTCTGCGCGCCAATCATGCAGATGCCGCGCCCGCCGGCGCAAAAGAGCCAGGCCGCAAGCAGTTGAATATGCCGTTCACCCCACCGCTGTCGCTGGTCAATGGCTTGAGCCTGCGGCCCTTTAATGAACTGTATTATCGGCTGCAGGCGCGCAAGGCCGGTGCCGGTTTTGCTCACTTTGAACCGTTTTCATATCCCTTGGATGCGCTGCACAACTGGAACCGCATGTACGGGCCGCGCGGCTTTTATCAATTCCAGTGTGTGGTGCCAACTGCGGATGCAAAACCCGCTATTGCTGCCTTGCTGGATAGTATCCGCAAAGCCGGGGCTGGTTCATTTCTGGCCGTGTTGAAAACCTTTGGTGACCGACCCGCGCCTGGCCTGCTGAGTTTTGCCATGCCCGGTGCAACACTGGCACTGGATTTCCCAAACAACGGTGCAAAAACCCTCGCATTGCTGGATACACTGGACAGTATTGTGCGCGAGTGCGGTGGACGATTGTACGCGGCCAAAGATGCACGCATGCCGGCAGCACTGTTTGCCGCCGGTTATCCTGACTTGCCAGACTTTATTAATTTCCGCGATCCGGGTATCAGCTCGGCGATGTCGCGCAGGCTGCTCGGCAGCTGAATAACCGTACCTACCTTCAGAGACTTCAACATGGCGACAGCCCCGGGCATCCCTCAACACATTGTCATCATTGGCGCGACCTCCGGCATCGCCGAACAGTGTGCACGCCTGTGGGCGCAGCAAGGCGCCATACATCTGGTACTGGTGGCGCGCAATCAACAAAAACTGCAGTCGATTGCCCAGGACCTGCGGGTTCGCAACCCTGCTGTACAGATCAGTTGCCAGAGCGCAGCGTTCACTGACCCGCTGGCAATCAACACCTTGGTAGCCACCCTTGTGCAGCACGGTTGCCCGGATCTGGTGTTGATTGCTCACGGCACCCTGCCCGACCAGGCGCTATGCCAACAGGATCTGGCCAGCAATGCCGAGGCACTGCAGATTAACGGCGTGTCGCCGGTGCTGTTTGCCGAGGCCTTTGTGCCGCATCTGCTGAGCGCAGGTCGGGGCACGCTGGTGGTCATCGGGTCGGTGGCGGGCGACCGCGGGCGCAAATCCAACTACGTCTATGGCGCCGCCAAAGGTCTGGTAACCCGTTATGTGCAAGGCTTGCAACATCGCCTTGCCCTTGCCGGCAGTGCTGTGAAGGTTGTGCTGGTTAAACCCGGCCCCACCGACACGCCGATGACAGCGCATCTGAAACAACAGGGCGCCAAGCTCGCCAGTGTTGAAGAGGTTGCCGCCAGCATTGTGACAGGCATTCAGGCGGGCAAACCCACTGTTTACGCGCCTGCAAAATGGGCACTGATCATGATGATCATCCGCCACTTGCCGCGCTTTGTGTTTAACCGGATGGATATCTGACAATGAAAACCGCTGGCGCACATGCCGTTGGCATCGTGGTGCCGGTGTTCACCCGTTTTATCGGGCATAAGTACTGGTCTTTCCGCTGATTGACGGCAGCTGACTGCTGACAAGCAGCTACACCAACGCATACACTTGACACCACGCGTGTTTCAGCAGGAATGATTGGCCTATGCTTTATCCCATGCTCGCAATTGTTATCGGATTGGTGGTGCTCGTCTGGAGCGCAGATCGCTTTGTGGATGGGGCAGCCTGCACGGCAAAACATTTCAACATACCGCCGCTGCTGATCGGCATTGTGATTATCGGCTTTGGCACTTCCGCTCCAGAATTGGTGGTATCGGCGCTGGCATCGCTGGAAGGCAACCCAGGCATCGCGCTGGGAAACGCTTACGGCTCAAACATTACCAACATCGCGCTGATTCTGGGGATCACGGCGCTGGTTGCGCCGATTGCTGTTGACTCACAGGTTCTCAGAC
>CANHAR010000011.1 GCA_947458495.1 Gammaproteobacteria bacterium
AACTGAGCCTCGAGAGTCAGTGGAACGTGCACAGCCATCTGGTCACCGTCAAAGTCTGCGTTATAGGCAGCACAAACCAGTGGGTGTAACTGAATCGCCTTTCCTTCAATCAGAACTGGCTCAAATGCCTGAATACCCAGACGGTGAAGAGTTGGTGCACGGTTGAGCATCACGGGATGTTCGCGGATAACCTCAGCAAGAATATCCCAAACTTCTGGCGTTTCTCGCTCCACCATCTTCTTGGCAGCTTTGATTGTTGTCGCCAGGCCGCGACGCTCAAGCTTGCCGAAAATAAATGGCTTGAACAACTCAAGAGCCATCTTCTTTGGAAGACCACACTGGTGCAACCGCAGAGTCGGACCAACCACAATCACAGAACGGCCAGAATAATCTACTCGCTTTCCGAGCAGGTTCTGACGGAAACGACCCTGCTTGCCTTTGATCATGTCAGCCAGCGATTTCAACGGACGCTTGTTAGAACCGGTGATAGCTCGACCACGACGACCGTTATCCAGCAGGGCATCGACCGCCTCCTGCAACATCCGCTTTTCGTTACGGACAATGATGTCAGGAGCGTTCAGATCAAGCAGTCTCTTCAGACGGTTATTCCGGTTGATTACGCGACGGTACAGATCATTCAGATCTGATGTAGCAAAACGACCACCATCCAGCGGTACCAGCGGGCGCAGATCTGGCGGCAACACTGGCAGAACAGTCAAAACCATCCACTCGGGCTTATTACCTGACTCAGCGAATGCTTCGAGGAGCTTAAGACGCTTGGACAATTTCTTGAGTTTGGTCTCTGAGTTGGTCGCCGGAATTTCTTCTCTAAGGCGTCCAATCTCTTCGTTTATATCGAGATCTCGCATCAACTGCTGAATAGCTTCAGCGCCCATTCTGGCGTCGAACTCATCACTGAATTCTTCCATCGCTTCGTAGTACTGTTCATCAGTCAACAACTGCCCCTTCTCAAGGTTGGTCATTCCTGGATCAGTAACAACAAATGATTCAAAGTAAAGGATTCGTTCAATGTCCCGCAGCGTCATATCCAGCAGCAAACCAATGCGCGATGGCAGTGATTTCAGAAACCAGATGTGAGCAACGGGGCTGGCCAACTCGATGTGTCCCATACGCTCACGTCGTACTTTGGAAAGCGCAACTTCAACGCCGCACTTCTCACAGATAACTCCACGGTGCTTTAACCGCTTATATTTTCCACAGAGGCATTCATAGTCCTTTACCGGCCCAAATATCTTTGCGCAGAAAAGACCATCACGCTCCGGCTTGAATGTACGGTAGTTAATAGTTTCCGGCTTTTTGACTTCACCAAATGACCAGGCGCGAATCATTTCCGGCGACGCAAGGCCGATGCGGATTGAGTCAAATTCATCAGATTGTGATTGTGACTTCAGTAAACCCAGCAAGTCTTTCATTCTACTTTCCTCCGCCTGCTGCTCTTTACAGAAGGCATCACAAAATCGGTGATTCGTTAAATGTTGCTTTCACGAGACCTTACTTTCCGGAGACTTCCAACTCCATATCAATCGCTAACGATCTGATCTCTTTCAGCAAAACATTAAACGACTCTGGCATACCAGGCTCCATGCGATGGTCGCCGTCCACAATGTTTTTGTACATCTTGGTTCGGCCTGCCACGTCGTCAGACTTGACTGTTAACATTTCCTGCAGGGTATATGCCGCGCCATATGCTTCCAGTGCCCATACTTCCATCTCACCGAAGCGCTGACCACCAAACTGAGCTTTACCACCCAGCGGTTGCTGAGTAACAAGACTGTATGAGCCGGTTGAACGGGCATGCATCTTGTCGTCAACCAAATGGTTCAGTTTGAGCATGTACATAATGCCGACGGTTACCTTACGGTCAAACTCGTTGCCAGTCCGGCCGTCATAAAGTGTGACTTGACCACTTTCATCGATCCCTGCCAGTTTAAGCATCTGTTTGATTTCATGCTCACTTGCACCATCAAACACAGGAGTCGCCATCGGAACGCCAGCCTTAAGATTCTCTGCAAGCTCCATGATTTCGTCATCTGTGAGCTGGTCCAACGGCTCCTTCTTATTGCCAACCGAGTTATAAATCTCGTCCAGCAGTTTTCTGACTTCTTCAACTTTGCGTCGCTCGTGCAGCATCTGGTTGATACGCGCGCCAAGCCCTTTGGACGCAGCACCAAGGTGTGTTTCCAAAATCTGGCCAACGTTCATTCGTGAGGGCACACCCAGAGGGTTAAGTACCACATCAACCGGGTTACCGGTTTCATCAAACGGCATGTCTTCAACTGGCATGATCGCGGATATAACACCCTTGTTACCGTGTCTACCCGCAAGCTTGTCGCCCGGCTGAATACGACGTTTGATCGCAAGATAAACCTTAACAATTTTAAGCACGCCTGGCGCCAGGTCGTCACCTTGGACTAGCTTGCGCTTTTTGTCTTCGAACCGATCATCGAGATCTGCGCGACGACGCTTGAGCTGCGCTTCAGCAAGCTCAAGTTGTTTGTTAAGCTCTTCGTCAAGAAGGCGCAGTTTGAACCAGTCATCCGCCCCCAAACCGTCAAGATAATCAGACGTTAATTCAGCGCCTTTCTTCAGGCCGGGGCCACCCGCTACTGTTTTGCCAAGCAGCGCACTCTTCAATCGGTAGAACGTCGCACCCTGGACAATGCGGAACTCATCATTGATGTCTTTTCGTACTTTATCCAGCTGTGATTTTTCGATTTCGCGGGCACGCTGATCTTTCTCAAGACCATCCCGAGTGAATACCTGAACGTCTATGACGGTGCCCCTAACACTTGAAGGTACGCGCAGAGAAGTATCTTTCACATCAGACGCTTTTTCACCAAAGATAGCGCGAAGAAGTTTTTCTTCTGGCGTCAGCTGAGTCTCACCCTTTGGAGTGACTTTTCCGACAAGAATATCTCCGGCACCAACTTCAGCGCCGATGTATACAATGCCGGCCTCGTCTAGTTTGGATAGCGCACCTTCACCTACATTGGGGATATCAGAAGTAATCTCTTCCGACCCCAGCTTGGTATCACGGGCTACACAAGTGAGCTCCTGAATGTGAATTGTAGTAAGCCTGTCTTCGCTGACCACACGTTCAGAAATCAAAATAGAGTCTTCGAAGTTATAACCATTCCAGGGCATAAATGCGATTCGCATGTTTTGACCCAGCGCCAACTCACCCAGATGAACTGAAGGGCCATCAGCAAGTATATCTCCTCGACTCACGCGATCGCCTTGTTTAACCAGAGGTGTCTGGGATATGCAGGTGTTCTGGTTTGATCGTGTGTACTTGGTCAGGTTATAGATGTCTACACCCGCCTCGCCAGCCATCGTTTCGCTATCGTTGACGCGAACGATAATTCGTGAAGCATCAACGCTCTCAATGACACCGCCATTATCAGCTACAACACATACACCTGAGTCATGAGCCACGTTGCGCTCAAGACCTGTACCAATCAGCGGAGGTTCTGCGCGCAGAGTTGGGACCGCCTGGCGTTGCATGTTGGAACCCATCAAAGCACGGTTAGCATCGTCATGTTCCAGGAACGGAATGAGAGCCGCCGCAACAGATACCATCTGCTGAGGCGAAATATCCATATAATTGATCTGCTCCTTAGGCATCAATGTGGTTTCGCTGTTGTATCGAACAGTCACAAGATTCTCGACAAAACGGCCATCTTTATCGAGCTTGGCACTGGCCTGAGCGATAACAAATTGACCTTCGTCAATCGCCGACAGGTAGTCGATTTCATTGCTTACCACGCCGTCAATTACTCGACGATACGGACTCTCTAGGAATCCATAATCATTCGTACGTGCGTAGGTTGCCATGGAGTTAATGAGACCAATGTTCGGTCCTTCTGGCGTTTCGATAGGGCAAACACGGCCGTAATGCGTCGGATGGACGTCACGTACCTCAAAGCCTGCGCGCTCTCGTGTCAATCCACCTGGTCCAAGAGCAGAAACACGACGTTTGTGTGTAACCTCGGACAATGGATTATTCTGATCCATAAACTGTGACAGCTGGCTCGAGCCAAAAAATTCCTTGATCGCTGCAGCAACAGGTTTGGCATTGATCATGTCCTGCGGCATCAGACCTTCGGAATCAGCCATGCTGAGGCGCTCTTTAACTGCGCGCTCAACACGAACCAATCCTACGCGGAATTGGTTTTCAGCCATTTCACCTACTGAGCGGATACGACGGTTACCCAAGTGGTCAATATCATCGACAGTGCCGAATCCATTGCGTATTGCTACCAGTGTCTTGAGCACATCTACAATATCGCTCACACTCAATACGCCGGCACCGGTAGTCTCAACACGACCCAGACGACGATTGAATTTCATCCTGCCGACGGCTGACAGATCGTATCTCTCATGAGAGAAGAACAGATTACCAAACAGATTCTCAGCAGAGTCTTTGGTTGGTGGCTCTCCAGGACGCATCATGCGATAGATTTCTACCAACGCATCAAGACGAGAGGAAGTACTGTCTGCACGTAATGTTTCCGAGAGGAAAGGACCACAATCAAGGTCGTTTGTGTAAATTGTTTCGAACTGAGTAATACCCGCCTTCAGAAGACTGTTCAGTAAATCCGGGGTTATCAGTGTATTGCACTCGTAAAGAATCTCACCCGTATCAGGGTTAACTATACTTTTTGCCAGAGACTGCCCGCTGACGTACTCAGAGCTGACCTTCAGTTCGGTCAGCTTAACTTTTTCCATCTGCCGAATGTGTTTGGCCGTAATACGACGTCCCTGCTCAACCAGCACTTCACCTTTACTATCAACCACATCAAAGTTCAGAACTTCACCACGCAAGCGCGATGGAACCAGTTCCAGCATGAGGTTTTCGATATTGTTACTGATGCGATAGTTATTGTTCTCAAAGAACATCGACAGAATTTGCTCAGACGTAAAATCCAACGCTCTCAGCAATACTGTTGCGGGCAACTTGCGTCGACGGTCTATGCGCACAAACACCAGATCTTTCGGATCGAATTCGAAGTCGAGCCAAGAGCCACGGTAGGGAATAATTCGTGCTGAATACAGCAACTTGCCAGAGCTGTGCGTCTTGCCTCGATCGTGATCAAAGAACACACCCGGAGAGCGGTGTAATTGCGACACCACCACACGCTCGGTTCCATTGATCACAAAGGTGCCGCTGTCGGTCATGAGCGGGATTTCGCCCATGTACACTTCTTGCTCTTTGATGTCTTTGATGGCCTGTATCGTTGACTCTTTATCGTAAAGAATCAATCTGACACGAACGCGCAAAGATGCCGAGTAAGTTGTACCACGCAATTGACATTCTTTGACGTCAAATACCGGCTTGCCCAATTCATAACTGACATACTCAAGAATAGCCTTGCCTGAGTAGCTTATGATTGGGAATACGGATTTAAATGCTGCGTGTAAACCCTGGTCCTGTCGTTTGTCGGCGGACACATCGGTTTGCGTAAACTGCCTGTAAGAGTCAATCTGCGTTGACAAGAGATACGGTATATCCATCGCACCCGGCAATTTACCAAAGTCTTTACGGATACGTTTTTTCTCTGTATACGAATAGGCCATTAGTGTTTTCCTAGCAAGTATGTTCTTAATGTCTGCCTGCGATAAAACTGCGCAGCTCTCATCGGGCAGACTCTGTATATCCACTGCTCTGCAAGTGTTTCGCGGCAATTGGATAAATCCCACAAACTTAAAACTTTTACACGACTACTATCTTTTAAACTTACTGCATCAAGCTTTGTCTCGCCGGCAGGAGCCGGCTTGACGAAACAGCTGCCGGTATAAGTCCGACAACTTCGAATGACATTTAAATAAATCATTCTGAATCTGCGGCCATTCAGGCTCTGGCCTTGCCTTAAAAACCCTGATTTGCTCTGCAACTTCTCTTTCAAAAAACATTAAACACCGACAGAGAGCATAAGCTCCCTGTCGGCGTTTAATTGGCAATACAAAAAACGGATTACTTCAGCTCAACTGTCGCGCCAGCTTCTTCCAGCTGTTTCTTGGCATCTTCAGCTTCAGCCTTGTTGATACCTTCCTTAACAGTTGAAGGAGCGCCGTCAACCAGATCTTTGGCTTCTTTCAGGCCAAGACCAGTCAATGTACGAACAACTTTGATCACGTTAACTTTCTTTTCACCTGAAGCTTTCAGGATAACGTCAAACTCAGTTTTCTCTTCAACAGCTTCAGTAGCAGCAGCCGGAGCGGCAGCTACGGCAACAGCAGCTGCAGCAGAAACGCCGAACTTCTCTTCCATTGCCTTTACCAGTGCAACTACGTCCATTACGGACATTTCAGCGATAGCATTCAGAATATCGTCTTTGGACAACGCCATGACTTTTAACTCCTAAAATAAAATAAAAAAAATCGAATCGATAATGTTTCAGAATTATGCAGCTTGCTTCTGGTCACGCACGGCAGCAACTGCACGCGTAACCTTAGTCGGAACCTCGTTAAAGGTTTGAACAAGCTTGGTAACCGGCGCCAGCATGACACTCATCAGCATAGAAACTGCCTGATCGTAAGTCGGCAATGTAGCCAAAGCATCAATTTGGTCGGCACCTAACAACTTGCCTCCGATAGACAGAGCTTTGATCTCAAACTTGTCGTTAGCTTTGGCGAAATCCTTCAGTACACGCGCAGCGGCACCCGGATCTTCCATAGAAAACGCAAGAATGGTCGGCCCAACGAGTGCATCCTGGATACACTCAAACTCAGTACCAGCAACAGCGCGCTTCAACAAGGTATTACGCACAACACGTAGATACACATTGTTTTGACGAGCATTCTTGCGAAGCTGGGTCAGGGCAGAAACTGAAACTCCCCGATAGTCGGCGAGCACAGCAGACAAAGCACTGGTAGCAGCTTCATTGACTTCCGAGACGATTTGCTGTTTGTCTTCAAGCCTAATAGCCACTAGCTTTACTCCTGATTTGGGTCTAAACATCAACCCATCGTTGTTTTTCCCTGAATAGAACACCAGATTTAGTGGTGTTACATCCAAGATTATCTGGTGGAATTGCGACAGACGAGCTGCCACGGGTTTCACCATCTGCGTAGGCCATTAAGCCGGAGCTTTTGCAATTGCAAAAAGCACCGACACCTACGGTCTTTGACAGCCCTGTCTGCTGACTTGCAGCAGACAAAACCCCAAAGTCTGAGGAGTCACCAAAAGCGACTCCATTAATTTGTTGTAATCAAGCACTCAGTGACGAATGATCGATCAGGACACCTGGCCCCATCGTGGAAGACAGAACCACTTTCTGTATATAAATGCCTTTGGACGATGCAGGCTTTGCCCGTTTCAGGTCATTCAGAAGTGCCTCAAGGTTTCCCTGGATAGCAGGCGCTTCAAAACCGATTTTGCCAATAGCGCCATGAATAATGCCTTTTTTGTCAGTTCTGTATCGAACTTGACCGGCTTTTGCATTGCGCACAGCACCCGCAACATCTGCTGTCACTGTACCCACCTTCGGGTTTGGCATCAGGCCACGTGGACCGAGCACCTGACCGAGCTTACCAACAACACGCATGGCGTCCGGGGTCGCAATAACTACATCAAAATCCAGATTCCCGCCGGCAATACTGTCGGCAAGGTCATCAAATCCTACTATGTCAGCACCCGCTTCCTTTGCTTTATTGGCATTTTCGCCCTGAGCAAAGACAGCTACGCGCACAGTCTTACCTGTACCAAATGGCAGCAGAGTAGAACCACGTACAACCTGGTCAGATTTTCGCGGGTCCACACCAAGATTCACAGAAACATCGATAGACTCTTTAAATTTCGGTGAAGAAAACTCATTCAGCATTGCCAAAGCATCAGCGACGGAATAGCTGCGCGTCGTATCGAGCTTGGCGGCGATTGCCTTCTGCTTTTTTGTCAGTTTAGCCATGATTGCTTATACCCCTTCTACGTCAATGCCAGAACTTCTGGCTGTGCCTGCCAAAGTACGAACTGCTGCTTCCATATTGGATGCTGTCAGATCAGGCATTTTAACGGCTGCGATTTCTTCGAGCTGGGCACGAGTAATCTTGGCTACCTTATCAGTGTTTGGACGCGAACTGCCCTTGGGGATGCCCAGAGCTTTACGCAGCAAAACTGAAGCAGGAGGTGTTTTTGTAATAAATGTGAAACTTCGGTCTGCATAAACAGTAATGACTACCGGTATTGGCAAGCCGGGCTCCATCCCTTGGGTCTGGGCATTAAACTGCTTGCAGAACTCCATGATGTTAACGCCTCGCTGACCAAGCGCAGGCCCTACGGGCGGGCTGGGGTTTGCTTTAGCTGCACCGACCTGCAGCTTGATATAAGCGGTTACTTTCTTAGCCATTCACTCTCTCCTTTGGGTACCAGCGCGAAGATCGTCGATTAACGAAGACTCAGCTCCCCTCTCATTCCGCCCGTCTGAAATGACGGACATTGATAAAATCAGCTTTTTTCTACTTGACTGAACTCTAACTCGACGGGTGTCGCCCTGCCAAAAATCAACACTGCAACCCGCAGTCGATTCTTTTCGTAGTTTACTTCCTCGACGGTACCGGTGAAATCATTAAACGGCCCATCGATAACCCGCACCATCTCACCGGGCTCATAAATAACTTTGTGCCGCGGTTTGTCCTGACCCTCTTCAAGCCTCTGGAGAATACGGCTCGCCTCGCGTGCAGTAATTGGCGCAGGCTTGTCAGCCTTACCTCCTATAAAGCCAAGAACTCTAGGCGTTTCTTTAACAAGGTGCCACGTATTATCGTTCAACTCCATTTCAACCAAAACATAGCCTGGGAAAAATTTTCTCTCGCTTTTACGTTTCTGACCCGCACGCATTTCGAGAACTTCTTCAGTTGGCACAAGCACTTCACCAAACAGATCTTCCATGCCAGAGCGCGCAATGCGCTCCTGGAGCGCCTGCATTACTCTTTTTTCATAACCCGAGTAGGCATGAACAACGTACCAATGCATCGCCATCTATATCCCTCTAACTAGCCAATTATCCGTGAGACGACCGCACCGAGCAACGAGTCGAGCAGCCAGAGCACAATCGCGAGAATAAATACCACTACAAGCACGATCATTGTAGTCTGCGTGGTCTCCTGTCGTGTCGGCCAAACCACTTTGCGCACCTCGGTTTTTGCTTCCAGGCACAGAGTTAAAAATGCCGATCCTTTAGTCGTCTGCACTGCCAACCATACGGCCAATGCGCCTAGAATAAGCAATCCCACTACGCGCACAACTAGCGGCTCCGCTGCAAAATAGGCGTTGGCGTAAACACCGCCAGCAACTATTGCTATTACAGCGGCCCACTTTAACAAATCCTGCCTATGCACGTGCGCATTAGAATTTTCAGACATAATTTTCTTCTCAGCACCGCCACGTTTATATGGCAGGCCAGGAGGGAATCGAACCCCCAACCTGCGGTTTTGGAGACCGCCGCTCTGCCAATTGAGCTACTGGCCTATTCTTTACAAGATGCACAAGCCGAAAACCCTGCAAAGAGCGTTTCGGCTTGTACTGTTCCAGTCAAATAAGACTTGAACTCGTTACTTTGATGTCAGATTACTTAATAATCTTGGCAACAACACCCGCGCCAACGGTACGGCCGCCTTCGCGAATAGCGAAACGCAAGCCATCGTCCATCGCAATCGGGTGAATCAGCGTTACAACCAGCTTAACGTTGTCACCAGGCATCACCATCTCAACGCCTTCTGGCAGCTCACAGGCTCCGGTTACGTCAGTGGTGCGGAAGTAAAACTGTGGACGGTATCCCTTGAAGAACGGCGTGTGACGACCACCTTCATCCTTACCTAACACGTATACCTCTGCTTCAAACACAGTGTGCGGAGTGATTGAGCCCGGCTTGGCCAATACCTGACCACGCTCAATGTCCTCACGCTTGGTGCCACGCAGCAGCACTCCCACGTTCTCGCCTGCACGACCTTCGTCAAGCAGCTTACGGAACATCTCAACACCCGTGCAGGTGGTCTTTGTCGTTGCTTTCAGACCAACAATCTCGATTTCATCACCGATCTTAACGATGCCGCGCTCAATACGACCCGTTACCACAGTACCACGGCCAGAGATTGAGAATACGTCTTCGATTGGCAACAGGAATGGCTTCTCGATATCGCGAACAGGATCAGGGATGTAGGCATCAAGTGTTTCTACCAGCTTGCGAACAGCTGAAGTACCCATCTCACTGCCATCTTCACCGTTCAACGCCATCAGCGCAGAACCGATAATCACAGGAGTATCATCACCAGGGAAGTCGTACATGGACAACAACTCACGCACTTCCATCTCTACCAGCTCAAGCAGTTCAGCGTCATCAACCATGTCGGCCTTGTTCATGAACACGACGATGTAAGGTACACCTACCTGACGCGACAGCAGAATGTGCTCGCGAGTCTGCGGCATCGGGCCGTCAGCTGCTGAGCAGACCAGTATAGCGCCATCCATCTGTGCTGCACCCGTGATCATGTTCTTCACATAATCAGCATGACCAGGACAGTCAACGTGAGCATAGTGACGATTGGCAGAATCGTACTCCACGTGCGAGGTGTTAATAGTAATACCGCGCTCTCTTTCTTCAGGCGCATTGTCGATCTGGTCGAATGCGCGCATCTCACCACCCCAAGTCTCAGCACATACACGCGTCAGAGCTGCTGTCAGTGTGGTTTTGCCGTGGTCAACGTGACCAATAGTGCCGACGTTGACGTGTGTCTTCTTACGTTCAAATTTACCCTTAGCCATTGTGACCGCCTCTAATTTTCCAGCCAAGCTGCCTATATGATGCGGCCATTGAACAGCCGCGCCTCAGAATTAATCGACGCACATCTTCCACGCCGCAGTGAAAAAACAAAATACTGGTGCTCACAACCAGATTCGAACTGGTGACCTCTTCATTACCAATGAAGTACTCTACCGACTGAGCTATGCGAGCAAACCGCTCCGCCTGTCTGAAACCACAGACCCCGTGAAACAAATCAGGATTATCTGGAGCGGGTAGCGGGAATCGAACCCGCGCAACCAGCTTGGAAGGCTGGGGTTCTACCGCTGAACTATACCCGCCTGCTGCCAGAACTCTATGGATATCAATTAACTCTTAATGGTGGAGGGGGGTGGATTCGAACCACCGAAGCTCGCGCGTCAGATTTACAGTCTGATCCCTTTAGCCACTCGGGAACCCCTCCATTAAGAGCATACCGGATACCATTTTCCGGGGTCTCTAAAGCAGAGGCGGCATTTTATGGGAATTACTCTGCATGTGCAATCGTTTCGCATACATTTTCTGCGGCGCTGAACTCAAGCATCAGAGCATCGACAATAATGTCGATTTCTTCTTTAAAATCATCATAATACTCACGTTTTAGCGCGACCAGGTAACGGCTTGTTAAACGCCCCTCCTGCTCTACCATTACATCAATGCCTTGATAAGCCAATGTGAGCTGGACATTTAGTGCATTGGCACGATCACTGAACAAACCCAGTGAGATCGCATTTTCTAGGGGGTCTGCTGAAACAATATAGGATTCTATAGGGATATCTGATAGCTCGATTGTCTTACGAATATCCTCGAGAGCTATTAAAGCGACATCGCGACTTTCAAAGATAGAAATCTGTACCCTGAAAAAAGGATTATCCATATCCCGATATTGAATCTCTTCGACACTGTACTCGAGCGCCAACCCATCAAGCGAATTGGAGAACTGTGTAACACCTTCAAACTAGCCAAACTCCAGGCAAAGTATAGCCGCTGTCGGCTAAAGTTCAGAGTTTGTGCCCACGGGGATATCCGCGGTATCTGGCACTTGCAGCAGTTCAGCATGACCAGATTTGGGCGACGGAGAACTAACCTCGCGCTTATGAACTAATGTAACAACCGGGCAATCCTCTCGTCGACTATCTGCATTTGGGTGAATCAGAATCTGCAAAAGCGCCACCAAAAAATTTGCTGCTACTAATATCAGAACAATTCTTAAATATGCGCTCATATGCGGTCGCCACGAGCAACTTAGGATTAAAGGGCGCCCAACGGGCGAACGCTTGGCATTACTTCGCCACCATATACGACCTTTCGGCCCTCTGCCGTATCCAGCAGCAATCGTCCTGAGTCATCAACACCCGCACAAATCCCCACCTGCGAATACCTGGGGCTACTGACCTCTATATCAAGTCCGTGATAAGCGTCAGCGACCGCCCACTCGGTCACAAACGACTTAAACCCGGATACCTCAAACTCACGAATCATCACAACAAGTTCGCTCACCAATACCGAAGCAATATGATTACGATCCTCAACATTCCCGTTGACGGATCTTAAGTCACTAAAAGGCTGATCAATAACCCCTCCTGCAGAAATAGGCATGTACGTGTTCAGACCGATACCAATGACCAGCTTGCAAGGCCCTGAAACATCACCATTGACCTCCAGAAGTATTCCAGCCAGTTTTTTCCCGTTAAACAACACATCATTAGGCCACTTAACCCGCATGCCCTTGTAGGAAAATTTGTTCAGTGTTCGTAACACTGCCAGCGCGCAAACCAGGCTCAGCCCTTCCAGCTCACCAACCCCAACCGTGAACGTCCAGAGCAACGATAAGTAGAGGTTATGACCGAATGGGCTCACCCATACACGTCCTCGCCGCCCTCTGCCTCTAGACTGATGCTCCGCCAGAACAAGATAGGTTGAATACTGCGCAGAAGCCTTGTCCATAGCCTCGGAATTGGTAGATCCGATGGAAAAATGCACTTCAAAACCGTCCAAGGCTTCAGCGATGCCTAGATACATTCCTGCAAGAATTCGCTCTTTACTCAGGAGCTGAATGCCATCCGCTATTCGGTAACCCTTACCCGTCACAGCGTCAACGCTAACCCCAAGGTCGCGAAGAGTTTTGATTTGCTTCCAGATCGCCGCTCGACTGATGCCAAGCTTGGCACCCAAAATTTCACCAGAATGGAACGAACCATCCGACAGGAGCTCCATTAGCGGCACAACATTCATACGATAATTCCTAAAGGATTCGCTCCAATCTTAAGCCATACCTATGGCTGATGAGCTTCTGCGATACGCATCCACGTGATAAACATTTCATCCCACACTTGATCCCCCCACGAAACCGTCTGCCCAGCGTCCGGGTTCATTGGGTTATAACGAGAGTTGTCAAATGCACCCTCGGCAACAATCTCGGTCCCCGCCGGAAGGAAAACAGGATCCCTGAGACGGTAAACCATTTGCCAATTGTGCTGAAAATTCGGTATCGACAACAAATTTTCGTGCCTACCATCCGGATATCGAGCAGAAAAGCGAATATGTTTCCCCCTGAAATGCATATGAGGGGCGAAACTATACAAATAACTATCCTTTGCAATCAGCGTACTTGCACTGACTGGAAACTCACGAGTGCCCGGAGGAATTACAAAATCACCGTTCATCACAGCTGTTCTGACAAGTTCACGCTTAGGGGGAGTATCCCTGAAGTAAAGCCCCAATCTGGACTTATCCACTAGCTCACGACCAACCGCAGTGTAATGAAACTGAATCATGAAACGCATGTCACGCTTCAAAAGAATGCCCGTGTCCGCGTCAAGAACAACATACTCTCTTCCGGGCGCATAGCCACCAAAGTTGGTACGACTGCCACCACCGCTGGCATTCTGACGACGCTGACGAGAATCTTGGGTATAAAGAATTACATGATGCAATGCAGTTTTATCACCGACATCAAATTCATAGGCAGATACCCAGCGATCTTCGGTTAATCCTATCTCCAATGGAACAAACACATATTCAAGAACACCTGTCGCGGGTATAGCTTGCTCTGGAAAATCAACAATCAGATCAGGCTCGCCAAGAGTCCACGGCGAAGCATCAGGAAGAATATCACTAAGAGGATCAGGCATTTTCTCGTCGCGCAACGCACCACTATCAATCCATGCGATTAAAACGGACATCTCTGCATCAGTTATGTGATGAACATCGACGTAATTGGAGGCAAAGGCCGGATCAATCTGCCCCGGAGGCATTCTTCGTGTAAGCAGGGTTTCCCGGATCATCTTACTCCAGCCTTGAACCATTAAATGACTGTCCATCGCCCACGGCGCCATTCCGCTAGGCTTGTGACAACTGACGCAACGCTGAATCAAAATAGGTGCCACTTGTGTTTCGTAAGAGATTTCAACAGACCTGTGGGGAATCAGCTTATCAAGATCCAATGGCGGACCTTCTGATGCAACAGGATTCTCAGTGAAGTTTTCATTTCTGAGAATAGAGTGAACAACATAATGAAGGTAAGACGTTACGCCGGGTAGACTCGCAGCCAGCGCCTGATCCGCCGCACCAATATTGAAGAGCCCCAGATCACCTCGATACAGAGCCGCCAACTCTAAAGGATCGATGACAAGCACTTCGCCGACAGACCTGACTTTCAGAGCATCAGCAATCAACTGAGATTCATCAAGCAAAAAAGGAATCTCGGTGCCAAGAGTAGAGGATAGCTCTTTCAGGCTTTCTCTGGTCTCACTGGAATCGGTAACCAGCACCATGAACTGGACAGGAGCGCCTTGATATCTTCTTGATAGGGAAACAAACTCAGCCAAAACTGACTGCCCTGAATCGGAGTCCCGTTGGAAAGCCAATACAACAACAACACGCTGATCTACAAATCGGCTTAGCTGGTAAAATCTGCCATTTTGATCAATCAAGGCAAAATCTGGCACAGAACTGGCGGAAAGCTCGCCGGTTGAGAGCACATATACATAAAGGAACATCGCCAACAGTTTTTTCATTTAGGGCACAAAGCCAACAAACCCGGATACCTAGTAGTAACTTCATTTTTTTGGATTATAGACAATCAAAAGTTGGGAGACACACGGGCCTGATTTAACTTTGCAATTATTTGTAACGCTCGCTCGGCGAGGTGAGCCTGAAATTATTCCAGTCTCACCCGCTGAGACAAGGTTACTTATGCCCCAGCCTTGGATGCGGCCTGATCTCTCTTAATCTTAGAGACCACCGATACAGCTTCCAACATGACCAGTACGCTGACCACTAGCACGATAAAGTCGAGCGCAACCAGCAGGTAATTTCCAGCATTGTAGAAAGCGAGCAACTGAATCATCCCTCCTAAAAATGAAGTAATAAGGATGAAAATCATCGGAATCATAGTGTAATAAGAAGGCCGGCCCATTTTGATCAGCATTACAGTAATTACCAGCAGCGTAAGACTAGCGAGTATCTGGTTCGTCGCTCCGAATAATGGCCATATAATCATCCCGCCTGACCCGGAGGAGCCACCAGCACCAAACGCCAGCAGCAAACAGGCGGCGACCGCAACCAACGTAGCAACGACCCCGGAATTAAAGAGCTTTATCCCATAGATGTCGCCCCACTCCTGAATAATATAACGCTGCAGGCGAACACCCGAATCCATCGTAGTACCCGCGAACAAGGCTAGCATCGTTGCCAGCAAAACCTGGGCAAACTCTTCAGAGAGTCCCCATGCCGAGTTGACCAGCACCGCCCCACCGGTTACAAACGCCTGAGCGCCACCCGTGCCAAACTGGTTATAAAGCTGATGCCACTGCTCTGGACTTACAGCGTATGCAATTGAACAAACAATGACGATAGTTATAAGTGCAAGGGAGCCCTCACCGATTGCCCCTAGATAGCCCACAAACCGGGCATCTGGTTCCTTATTCAACTGCTTGGAACTGGTGCCTGAGGCCACGATGCCGTGGAATCCCGAAATAGCCCCGCAAGCAACGGTAATAAACAGTAGTGGGAATATACTTGGGGTACCGGGTACTGTCTGAGTATTGAAGGCTGGCGCGGTTATGTCTGGCATAAAGAGCAGGACAGCGCCATACAATAACGCCAGGCCAACAATCAATTGCATACCGTTGATGAAATCCCTTGGCTGCAGGAGCATCCATACCGGCAACATCGAAGCTATTGCAGCATAGATAAACAAAATGATTATCCAATTAGCTTCAGCAGTGAGACCCATAAAACTTGATGGAAGCTCCCACTCTATAAACGTTCCCATCCAAATTGAGATGTACAAAACAATTACACCGACCACTGTGAGAAGGAGCAGACTAAAATTCCTTCGCAACAACTGCCCTATCACCAGCGCGACTACGATTGCCATCCATGCCGGAAAAACAGAACCGGGCGTAGCTACAAAACCTTGCGCTATAATCACACCAAAGACCGCGTTTACCATCAGCAACAACAGAAATATGACAATGAGGAATAATGATCGGGTTCGCTTACCGATTACGCTCTCAGATAGAGCGCCTATTGACTTGCCTTTGTTGCGGTTACTGGCCCACAAGGCCCCCATATCGTGGATACCCGCAAAAAAAATCGTGCCGAAGACCACCCATAAGAGTGCTGGAGCCCATCCCCAATATACTGCTATCGCAGGGCCGACGATCGGAGCCGCGCCGGCTACGGAAGTAAAATGATGCCCCCAGAGAACGTACTTGTTGGTTGGCACGAAGTCAGTTCCATCATTGAACTCATGCGCGGGAGTTCTGAAGTCAGGATCCAGTCTGAAGATTCTTTCGGCGATAAACTTAGAGTATACGAACCAGCCAAAACAAAGACCTACGATACCAAACAAGACAATCATTATTCCGGTCATACAGTATCTCTCCGCATTATTGTTGCCGAATAGCCAAACCCAACATATTTAACGCCGCATGTTATCAATTTAACGACTTACAAAACAACGCGGCTTTTGTAACTCTGGGACCCACAAGCCGCCTTACCTGCTGTCTTCAGAACCGCTTATGCGTTCAGTCGTGCTTGCCGAGAATCTAGAGAAAAGCAAGTTCATCATCCAAAGCATGACAGCGGCCAGAATTAGCAAGGCAGACCATTGCAACAACCCTACCAGAAACTCAGAACCAAACGTAGGCAGCGAAATTTCATAAGCAGACAGGTTAACCCAGCGCTCCTCCATCCAGTGCCACGCCCAGTGACCGACTATCGCGGACAGCAGGATAACTCCTGCCCTCTCTGGCAGAGCGAATCTGAAAAGCAGATAAACTATCGGCACAGCGATCAGCACCACCAGAATTTGTCCAAGCTCAACCCCGAGGTTAAAGGCCAGTAATGACATCAACAAATGGGAACCTGCAAACTGCATGCTTTCAGTCAGCAGGAAGGAAAAACCAAAACCATGGACCAGCCCAAAAGCGAAAGTCATTATCCAGCGGTGCTGTTGCCTGACACCGATTATGTTCTCGCAGGCCATGTAGACAATAGACAATGCTATAAGTGTTTCGATCAACGAGGGAAACCAGATGCTTGAAGGAACCCAACCCAAGGCGGAAGCGATAAGCGTCAACGAGTGAGCGATGGTAAACGAAGTAATGACCGGAATTAACGCTGAAATGCGACGCAAAGGAATCAACAGACAAAACAGAAACAACAAGTGATCCGCCCCCTCAAGAATGTGATCGAACCCAAGAATCACAAAGTTGAGTACAGCTTGGTACCAGCGGGGATCCATGTAGACGAGGCCTGGATTCCCAACAAAACTGAAAGTGCGCTCAGAGCCATCTGACAATACATATCTGAGTATTGTTGTCGTTTCGAGCCCCAACCCCCCTAGCCTGGCATCAACTGAAAACCTCGAATCGGATGAATCGATGCTGTACGTCGCGTGAATGTCCAGAAAACCTTGTCTGTAGTATAGATCCTGGGCGTCTGGAATTGGCGGGCTGTAGATATTCGCCATGGCCGAATCATAATCCACAAACGATCGATCGGAGGGGAAAGCTATTCTGACAGCCTCAAGGTTCGGCGACTGTAAAAAGCGATCCCCCTCAAAAAGTTGTACGCCCGGAAGGATTTCACTATTTGCAGCGCTCTCCATAGCACCAGTGGCCTCTGAAAAAATTACGTAACCAATCTCACCCCTAAGTGGAAACTGAGCCTCTACGAGCGCGTCCATGGGCACACGCATCAGCAGATTCAAACGGTCATCCTCGGCCTTTACAAAGGCTTGGACCGCGACTCTGGAAGGTATCTCGTCTGCAACCAAAACCGCAGGGGCGGCAAGGCAAATCAGGGCAACCATGACGCGTCGGACACGTGACCAATTGGCATTTAGTTGTTTTAATTTTTTACAAATCAATTTTTTAACCTCAAGTTATTCAGCCACCATCACTATGCTTAGGATGAGTCTGGTCAAACCTTAATTGCAGTGAGTATACTGAGGGGGAGTAGCCGAGTATACGTCGGCTGCACTCGAAATCCATGCTCGAAATGTTGAAACCCCGGAGGGGATAACATGACAATAAAAACGAAAATAGCAGTGGGGGCAGGTCTGGCACTTGCAGTGGCTGCACTCACTGCCGGGCAATCCTTGCTGAAAGACCCGGTTGAAGCTCAATCTGGCACAATGGTCTCCGCTCCAAGCTTCGAAGTGGACCCATTTTGGCCAAAACCTTTACCTAATCAGTGGATCATCGGTCGGGCTATTGGTGTAGAAGTCGACGCGCGCGATCACGTCTTCATAGTACATCGAGACCAAGAATCAATGTTTGGCGGGGCAACGGAGATAGGCCTGAAACTGGGGGTTAGCGAGTGTTGCACGCCTGCGCCTCCAATCCTGGAATTCGACCCGGCTGGTAACCTGGTGAACGCGTGGGGCGGTCCAGGCGAAGGCTTTACTTGGCCAGAATCCAATCACGGAATCGCTATTGCCCCAAACGGCAACGTTTGGATAGGCGGCAATGGCACTGGTGACTCCCATGTCTTGGTTTTTACTGGCGACGGACAGTTTGTAGCACAGCACGGGATACCTGGAAGCACACCCGACAGTAATAGCACGACGTTCTTCGGCCAAGTGGCGGAACTTGCTATTGATGCAGCAAATAACGAGGTCTACCTTGCCGATGGTTATCGCCACAAACGTGTAGCCGTGCTTGATCTGAATACAGGCGCCTTCAAGCGCTACTGGGGCGCCTACGGCAACACACCAGTCGATGAGCGGGTAGATTACACTCCGGGAGCACCGCTTCCACAGCAGTTCCGTGGCCCAGTCCACTGCGCAATCCCATCTAAAGATGGCTTTGTATATGTTTGCGATCGAGGTTCAGACAGGATTCAGGTATTCCGCCCTGATGGCACATACGTCCGAGAAGTGGTCATTGCACCGGAAACATTAGCTCAGGGCTCGACTTGGGATATTTCTTTCTCAAACGATGAAGAGCAAAAGTACATCTACCTAGCCGATGGTCAAAACTTCAAAGTTTACGTAATTGATCGTCAGTCCTTAGAAGTACTGGTTAGTTTTGGCGGTGGCGGACGACAGCCAGGACAGTTCTATGCTCCACACAGCATAGCAACAGACTCTCAGAACAACATCTACACAACGGAAACGTATGAAGGCAAGCGTGTGCAAAAATTTGTGTACCAAGGCATGAAAGATATGCCACAGGGACATCAAGGCGTGCCTTGGCCAGCTGACAGGCTTTGAGCTTGACTGCTTCATAAAGTCGATTGTAATCGAGGCTGCTGCACCATCAGGTTCAGCAGCCTTTTTAATTTTGGAGGTAAACTCATGTACAAACAAATTGCGGCAGGCGTTTTTGCGACTCTAGTGGCGCTTTCCGCTTTGAATTCATTTGCAGACGAACAAATCAACCTTGAATATCAGTATCAAGGCGAGACGGGTGTCGATCTTGGTGCAATCAGGGGCGGCCCGCTGGCGATAAACGCATTCACCGATCATCGCAACGAACCAGTATCTCAAGGCATTCAGCGTATTGGAGGCGAACCAATAACCCTCGCCTTGTTAACACCTCACGCGCTGGTTCATTCAGCTGTTGTGGGGGCATTTACAAGCTCTGGGGCGTTATTAGCCGAGGGTGATGCTCGATTATCTCTTGAAGGCAAGTTGATTGAGATGAGTGTTCAGGATACGGCCACCGGCCTGGAGGTCTTGATACGATGCGAGCTGACTCTGATCAACCAAGGGCGAAATGCATGGCAGAGTGCCGTTGTCAGCCGAACCTCAGTAGAAGGCAAGGATGTGGGTGCAGCAATAGGGCAAGGTTTGGACAGACTGATCACTGAACTGTTTCGCGATGATTATTTTCTTATAGAACTTGGCATATTCTAACCATGCACTGAATTCAGCCAAACCTGCTTTCCATCATCCGCCTTTGTATGCGCTAGCCAACAGTTTGGAGCCAGCGCATTCAAGTCTTACATCACGTAAACTAAAGCTTACCCATAAGCCATTTCAAGGAATTCAAGCATTCCGACAAATTGATAACCCCAGTACATTAAAGCACTGATGATAATTGCTCCCGCGGCAACAGCGGCAATCTTTTCCTTAACGTCCAGCTCTTTTTTGACAGTCATTATTGACCCTTCCCCTGAAATTCAGCCTGA
Organism: Gammaproteobacteria bacterium; assembly: GCA_947458495.1. Classification (GTDB taxonomy): domain Bacteria; phylum Pseudomonadota; class Gammaproteobacteria; order Pseudomonadales; family Pseudohongiellaceae; genus Pseudohongiella. Next base: position 20,445 of record CANHAR010000011.1, read on the forward strand.
AAAACCAATCCATCGCCCGGTTGCAGCAACGCTGAACCAGACGAGAATTGAGGCAGAAGCGACCATTTTTATCACTATTGGATTAAGGTCAGCGTGTGAGCCTTTCAACAGTGGGCGTTTTATCGCGAACACAAATATGATGCCAACCAAAAGTGCTGACATTTTTGCCCAGAAAAAATCGTTGTGATACATCCGCTGTGCAACTGCCGCCGCCATAAAGACCCCAGTGCAGATAATTACAACTAGCGCTATGCGAAACCATTTGTGCGCCTGCTCTGTCACTATTTCAGAAGGTACGTCCTTCATGATGACATTTAATAAACGCAAATCAGCAACCAGAACAGAACCGCCAAGAACAGCCAGCGCCATCAGATGCAATGACTGACCGAAAGTGGCATAGACTCCCCCATAGGTCTTGCCTATGTAGCCTAAAAATGTTGTTTCTGCCCACTCAAAAAAAGGTAATAGCTCCATAGGAACTCCTGACTCATCTCATTACCAGCATGACGCCTGCATGGCGCCCAGAATTTTTCTTACACCTTACTCAGCAACGCAACCGGCAGCCGCGCTCAACCAGCCCGGAAGATCTCGGTAGCAATGATACCAATCGTATGCAATAAGGCGCCCCGTTGTTACAACTCCAGCCCAAAGACCAAGCGACAACGCCGCACTGACACGCAAGTTAAAAGGTGCGCGCGGCTCATTACACCAAGTTGAAGCCGATGCTTTCATATGGCGGTGAAACCTGATTGCATTGAAGAATGCGACCACCAACAGCACCATTTTGATTCGGAACCAAATACTTTGGTTCGTGTAAACTGGCTTGGCATAAAACAATAACAACCCTGTGATGAACATAAGGGCAAACCCGATCATCATGGGTACATTCAACCTGTCCGCGATCGTTGACGCAGACACATTAGGCAAGGCATAACCAAGCATTCGAAGATCGATAAAGGCCAGCATCCCGAGACAAACCATGATTGTCAAAACATGCGTTGTTTCTATCCAGTTGTATAGATAAAAAGACTCCTCAATCGCCCGACTTCCCCCAGTAGCGTATAGCCACTCAGCGAATTGGACTAACATTTCGTTTATCACTCTGCAGACCTCCCTCAGTTATTATTAACCAGCATAATCAGTATTTTACATAACTAAAATCGCTGGCCAGGTAAAAATCACCTTATGCTTTTCTGTCTCAAGCGCGCCAGAATACACTGCACCAGTATAGCCTCCACAAAAGCAATATTGTTGAGCCTGGTCAATATTACCGGGTAGGTCTTGCATGGCTCCTACTTACCCAAAAAAACTATTTTTGTGCTCAACAATAACCCGGGGGCCACCACGGTGAACTCGCTTGCCCGACCGGAAGCGTACCACAGAATATCTTCGCAACTCAGCGCCATTCATTCAGCCTATACGATGCCAAGCTTAAGAGGCTATCGGTATGTGTTATCAACGCTTTCCTGAGAGATACCCTGTGCGGTCTATGCTGTAAAACGCATACTCATGCGATAGTCCATTGATGACTTTCAGGGCTTCGTGAGAAAAACGTGCGCCTGTTTTTTCAGTGCCTTTGCGGGAACGCCAATTGTCTGTGCCGATATGAAACCATACTTTTTGCGCATGGCAGAATGCGTAATCGAGCATCAACCGTTTTAATTCGCCATTGATCATTCCGCCCCAGTGGCTGCGCACAATGAAGGTAAACCCAATCGCCACCTCAAGCGCTTCCGCGTTCCATTCATAAAACCGCGAACAACCAATTACCTCGCCCGAATTTTTGTCCATCACCAGCAGGGCGCTGCCGCAATCCAATGCCGCACGCAGAAAATTTTTTTCAAAAATATCGCGCTGATACCGCATAGGGTCAGGATGCTGTTCCCAGATCAGCGGATCACTGGCCGCCAGATACAGGGCCTCACTATCCTCTGCAGATAACGGCCGCAACAGCAGGTGCTTACTCTGCATCTGCGGCAAATTCATGAAGGGGTTGGGACATAGATCATCAGATTTCATTATGCTGTTTACTCCACTGCAGCGCTTGAAGGCAATCCCTCAACAACAAACTGGCTCAGCAGATCAATATCCTGTGCAGAAAGACGCAACGCAAACGCAGGCATCTCTACAGCGCCGCTACTGATCATCGCGCGCACTTGTTGCAGATCACGAGCATTCCCAAGCGATGGAGCAGACCCTCCCGGAATGCCTTGCCCTTGTATACCGTGACAAGCCGCGCAGTGCACAGCAAACAACTGGCCCGCCTGAGCCAAAGACGCGGGTGTCAACGTGGATGGCCGCTCATCCTGTTGATCTCCACTGACCAATGAAGTTGGCAACTGCGTGGCAGAAACAGCGGCCCCCGGCAATGCCAGTGCCACCAGTTCCGCAGGCTGCTCAGCCGTTGCAACAGCAATCACAATGTACTGATGCCCTTTGTGAAAATAGCTCATGGGTGCGCCGCTGGCTTTGATGGGTAACTCAATTTCTGCAAGCACGTCACCCGTAGACTTGTCATAGGCTCTGAACATAGGGCCGCCGGGATCACCGCTGAGATTGCCGGCCTCGGCCATAAACAACAATCCAGAGGTCAGCAGCGGAGACGGCCTGATCATCGGATGTCCCATGTTGTCAAAATCAAGATTCAGCCCCTGCAGGTCTGGATGATCACGGATGTAGTCCGATGCCGGCCCAATACTGCGTGACCAGGTATGCTGTGCCCTGTTCATATCGGTTGCTGTCACCAGACTCCAGGGCGGACGCACGATCGGCAGTCCTCTTGGGCCCTGAATAAAAACCGAAGGCGCACGCAGGTAGTTCCAATTGGTGCGCGCAGGGTCAGGCTCTTGCAGGGCAGCTGACATCGGGGCGTTGCGAAGGGGCACAAACATCATGCCGGTTTGCGGGTCAAACGCCGCACCATTCCAGTTAGCTCCGCCCTGATAACCGGGATTCACCCAAGTGCCCTGTGTACCACCTTCGCGCATCGGTGTCGGGGGTGTGTAGAGCGGCCCACGGACATATTGGGAGGCAATTGCCAGAGCCTCGGCCCTGATCTCAGAAGTAAAATCAATCAGATCTGCCTCGTGATAACCCTGAGGCAGATAAGGCGGCGGCAAGCTTGGAAAGGGCTGAGTGGCTGACGTCTGCTCACCCGGCACTTCACTCTGAGGTACAGCACGCTCTTCGATAGGCCAGACCGGTTCACCGGTCACCCTGTCAAAGACAAACGACATGCCCTGCTTGGTCAACTGTGTTACGGTCTTGATTCGCACGCCATTGACCGTGATATCGCCCAGAATAGGCGCGGAAGGCGGATCATAGTCCCACAAATCATGATGAGTCAGCTGATAGTGCCAAACCAGCTGACCAGTGCGTCCGTCCAGACAGACCAAGCTCTGGGAAAACAGGTTATCGCCGGTGCGATGCCCGCCGTAGAAATCGTTGGAACCAGCCTCAACCGGCAGATAGATATAGCCGGTTTCAGTATCCACACTCATCATCGACCAGACCCCGGTGTTGCCGGTATACCGCCAGGAATCACCGTCCCAGGTGTCGTGCCCGAATTCGCCGGGCTGCGGAACCGTGTTAAAGCGCCAGACCAATTCGCCGGTGCGCACATCGTAACCACGGATATGACCTGGTGTGACCTCTTTGTTGGGTGCGGTGATCGTTCCAACAACCTGCGCCACCACCACATCACCAACCACGGCCGGGGGTGACGAAGACCCGACTGATTCCGCATCAGAACCATCCGGGTACAAACCTTCGCGCAGTAGAACCGAGCCATTGTCACCAAATTCCGGATCAGCAAGACCGGTCTGCGCGTCAATGGAGATGAGCCGGCCATCCAGCGTATTGTGAAACAACCGGGTCTCATCGCCCGACTGCCACAAACCCAGCGCACGGCTGCCAAGTCCCAGGCCGCGCTCGGCTACTGAGGAGGGATCAGGATCAAAACGCCAGATCTGTTGGCCTGTGGCAGGGTCTAGCGCCACCACCTGATGCTGGCCGGAGGGAACATACAAAACGCCATCCACCATCAGGGGTGTGGCCTTTAAATTGCTGTCGGGGCGATTGCCCAGTGGTAAGGCCTTCCAGCGCCAGACAACCTGCAACTGCTGAACATTACTAGCATTAATTTGATCAAGTGCTGTATAGCGGGTGAATCCGTGGTCACCACCCCAGGTGTGCCACTCGCCATCGGGCGCGCCATACTGCGCCGGCAATGGCCCCGCAAGTGTGATCATCAACAATGGCATGAGGGATTTTTTTTGCATGCAAGGCTCGTTTTTTATGGGTTATCCGTGCTGCTCAAGTGCTTACGTCAGTGCCTTGTGCTCAACAATTTCCTGCAGTCTGGCCGCTGAAGTCTCCAATGCTTTGCGTGCCTCTTCATCCTGTGAAACTTTTGAAAGCACAAAATAGGCTGTGCGGGCGACCTGGCGCCAGCGCGGATTGGAGGGCAATTTATCCAGCGACAGATATCGATTCATGGATCGTGTCCGCAGACGACCGTTATCGATACTGACACTCCAGATACGGCTCTGCTCTGCCAGTTCGATAATTGATTCGCCGGTGACTTTTTGCCAGTAGTAATGACAGTCCTGCATGACCTTGACCAGTGCTTCGCGGTATTGCAAGTCGCTTTCATCATCCGTCGGCGTGCTGATGGTTCCTGCCAATTTATTAATCAGACTATCAAAGTTACAAAGATCTTCCACCAAGTCACGATGATTGTGCAGATCTTCCGGTTTGATCTGTTGCAGATACCCGCCCAACACCTGGGCGCGCTCTACGTTGCGATTAATTTCATCAATGATCTCTGGCAAGGTCAGTAAATCAGGAGTTTCAGATAGTTTCAAAGACGGGCTCATTGTCGAACTGCGGTCACGCTCGAACACAATCAGATAAAATTCCTGATCTAACTGAGACATGGTCAACAGACAAAAGCGACCTTTCCCCGCTGGCAAATCGAAGTCGTAATAATCAGCTTTGCCTTTGCTCGAAATCATGGCCTCATTAAACGGAAAGTGGATGGCCTGCGCCACAGCAGGAGACAATGCCGACATCTGATCCGACAACACATTGATGGATTGATGGACGTAATCCCCGGCTTGTATTTGCAGAAGATCCCCTGCAGCGTGATTGATAAAAATCAGCTGCCCCACTTCGTCTACCGCCAGTAGCGGGTCACCCGTGACATCTAATAACGCGGCCAGGTGCTGTTCCCTGGCGCGCAGCCGTTTCTCACTTTCCTCATAGCGCAGCAGTTGCCAGTTGAGCCGCTGATTATCTCGTCTGACACCTTGCAGGTGCAGCAGCTCAAACTGTTTGTCAACGCGAACGCGCAGCTCTTCTTTGCTGAATGGTTTGGTCAGGTAATCGTTGGCACCAAGGCTCAGGCCTTTCACCATGTCTTCGACCCGGTTCTTTGCAGTCAGT
>CANHAR010000012.1 GCA_947458495.1 Gammaproteobacteria bacterium
GCCGTATCCGGCATGGGTGCGCTGGCATTCGTGGCTAAAGAGGAAGCTGTGCTCCGTGCTGTGTGTGATTTACTCAAAACGGGCGAAGATAACTTGTTCGACAAGGTGCAACAGTTGATAGACCAACAGAAAAGTCTTGAGAAATCGATGGCTCAGATCAAGTCGAAACTTGCGACTGCGGCAGGAAGTGATCTGGCAGCTGATGCTGTTGACATGGGTGGGTTGAAGTTGCTCAGCAAAAAGGTTGAAGGTTTCAATAGTAAAACGTTAAGAGAAACCGTAGATCAACTCAAAAACAAGCTGGGAACTTCAGTTGTTGTGCTCGGAATGGTCGAGGATGGCAAAGTGTCGTTGGTTGCTGGCGTAACACAAGATCTGACAGACAAAATCAAGGCTGGGGATGTTGTAAATCATGTTGCGTTGCAGGTAGGTGGTAAAGGCGGTGGTCGCCCGGATATGGCAATGGCCGGGGGAACTGATGCAAGTAGTCTTGATTCTGCGTTGGGTTCTGTTGAGGCATTTGTAAAAAACCTCTCCTGACCTTTAGATAGCAATAATGTATTGACTTAGGTTTGATCATCGCCCACTTGGCTAAATGACTCTTATCGCGTTTTGTGTGCTGATGTTTGGTGGCATGTCAGTCTATTCTATTTAACGCATCGAAGTCGTGGAGGATAGGGTAAAGTGCTTGAAATGATGTCTTTATGGTTGTTTTAGCGATGAACGGTGACACCTATCGTTTTGGTGACACCTATCGTTTTATTGCGTTGGCCTAAAAGATTCATGACCAGCGCAACCCAGTCCGCGAGAGACTGATCCATAGCTGTCCAACGGTGCTATTGTGGTCAAAGCCGTCTTTTAATGCTGGAACTCGCGAATGTCGGCGAGAAAGTGCTGCAAATCTGATAAGTCGAATTTGTTGGCTAGTACAAAGATCAATTTCGTGTTTAGACAAGGTTCTAGGATGATTCGAGGACTTTGACCAGTCTTTAGAAAGATTGAAAAATAGAATCTCGGGTAATCTCAGGTATAGCGGTTAGACCAGTTGAAGCAACCTTAACTGTAGACGCTTTGTTGGACGTGCCAGGTGTGCCATATCAGGTGCTCGTATTTTTGGGAGGTGCAGTAGACAACATTGCAAAGGAGTCTTTTGTAGTCGTTGATATGCGATCCCATGCCAAAGACGCCAGCTTGATGCTCAAGTTCCTTACTGATGAGAAAATCAATATACAAATGATTACAAAATCGGATACCAAAATATCCGATGTAATCGAATAAGATACACGGGACCTGCGCTGAGCAGTATCACATGCAGCATTCGGATTAGGGAACTAAGTGGCCATACGCCATGCGGACATTTGTTTTGGGCAAATGACTGCTAAGAATGGGTTCAACCGATCTGACGATGGCCTGTTCGAAAGGGAATTGGCAGAACTAACGTAAATCCGCGAGAGCTTTTCCGAAATCAGAGACAGGCCTTGCATGGAAATCATGAATGGGAAAGGAGAGACATCATGTTAATTTTAACGCGCCGAATTGGTGAAACACTGATGGTGGGCGATGAAGTGACAGTGACAGTACTTGGTGTAAAGGGAAATCAGGTGCGAATCGGAGTAAATGCTCCTAAAGATGTTGCTGTTCACAGGGAAGAAATTTATCAGAGAATTCAAAAGGAACGCGGTGATTCCGAGGCAGACGACTCTCAGGGTAATGTTTGAAATTGTAGATATCAGTTCTGCCATTTTTCAGAACTTGTGCTATGATTGCGCCCGTTTTGGAGAGATGGCCGAGTGGCTGAAGGCGCGCCCCTGCTAAGGGCGTATAGGTTAATACCCTATCGAGGGTTCGAATCCCTCTCTCTCCGCCAATTTTGTGCTTATTAAAACAGGCCGGCATATTCTTGTGATTGCCGGCCTGTTTTTTTGTGCAGAGTGTATTTTTTTGTCGTTTTTAATCCCGCTCAATTGTTTTTGTTAGTTACGGCGTAGCTATTAGTATCTTGAAATTTGTACCCAGAATTGCCTGCATTTAAAAACCTATTCAAGGCCTGAAAATCTGAATTCCAAGCTGGCTCTCAAAGGCATCGCTTCGCTTTATTCTGCAGTAACACCTTCAATTTTTCAGTCGCTGATTGCAACAGAACGCACCGGAGATATCTACGGAAACAGACATGCTGAGAAGTGCCGCTCCTGGCTGGCTTAACAGGACAGATGACTAGACTACTGATGCTTTTATGATCATGACTTTGGCATGTAGACAATTAGGTTTCAACGTGACACCAATATCCAGAGATCTTTATCCAACAGGATCACAGCAATCATTGCGCTGTTTCAATTTTATTCAATTAGTCCAATTCAGTAGTTTTTTTGCGGGTAAATCGTTGATTTTCTGTACATCCATGTCCTGTTATTAATCAATGGGTATAAGATCGAAACGTTTAATGGGAATGTACATGAGGTTGCCTGATTTAGTGCTTGAATTCCTCGTTTATCTGTATGCAAAATTGAACAAATTCATGATACCGTTGACCAACCGGCAGCCAGTCCAGCACCAGATTTAATGCTGCCAAAAACAGAAATTAGAATAAAAATGATAAAAGGTATCAGCCATGCAACCTAGAATGCTTCCGCTTGCTTTATTTGTCAGTTCAATGCTTGCTTGCAATGATTCAGATCCGGTAGTTACGATTCCCGACTCAAGTGATTTTGCGCTTGAGGTTGTGTCCAGTCGTGCCGACCATGTCACCGGGGGCACAGCGTTGCTGACATTAACTGGCAACAACAATCAACTAGAACTTGCGCAGATTCAGTTCAGGGCCAGTGGCCTCACCCTTGAAGTGTTGAGGTCAAGTATAAATGCTGACTCTCAACAGTGGTTGATTGGTGGGATACCAACAGGCTCAGTCACAATAGACGCCATCAGTGGCACTGGGCAGCTATTGGCCAGCATTGAAATTGAGTCACATCCGATCACTGGCCCGATTTTTTCGGGGCCACAACAATATCCATTTGTATGTAGCAGTGTGCTTGAATGGGGCGTTCAGCCACTGGTGGATCATCAGGAAGAGTGGGGCTTTCCGGTAGTTGATGATTCAGGTGATGTTGTTGGCTACAGCAAAGATTGCTCGATAGAACCATTTTTTGAGTATCAATATCGAAATACCAATGGCGAGTATCTGGCAATGCCTGATGACGGTTCGCGGCCGGTCGATATGTCCACAACCACTCTCACGGACGGTCGCCTGGTTGATTTTGTCATTCGCTGGGAGCGCGGCACCATTAACCGTTTTCTTTACAGTTATGCCATTCTTGCCGATCCCTCGGATCGCTCTGTCAGCCCTTTAGATCCAGGTACAGTTAACTGGAACGGACGATTGCTGTTTCACTTTGAGGGCGGAGTGGGTGTAGGGCATTTCCAGGGACGGATAAACGCAGGAAGAGCTCGCTTGGCAGAAGCTCTGGAACAAGGTTACGCCGTTGCATACTCCTCTGGAAATCGTACGGGTGAACATTACAACCTTCAAGTGGGTGGTGAAACCGCCCTGATGGTCAAAGAGCACTTTATCAAGCGATTTGGGCCACCACTTTACACAGTGGCAATCGGTGGGTCGGGAGGTGCGATTCAGCAGTATGTTTATCAGCAGAACCATCCTGGGTTAATTGATGCCGGTGTGCCTCAGTATTCCTACCCGGATATGGTTTCCCAGACTATCCATGTGGGTGATTGTGAGTTACTGGAGCACTACATGGACGTAACAGATCGTGACAATCCCAAGTGGCAGATTACCAATAATCGCAGCATGCTGATTGGCTTCAACTCAACCGATGCCGTTCCTGATCCACTGGCGGACATAAAACGACAATTGGGGTACGCCAGCGCACCGGGATCCAACGAGTGCATTCCCGCGTGGCGTGGTCTCACACCATTGAGCATGAATCCGCATTATGGTCAGGTGCGAGAGCAAGAAAAAATGCACCCACCAGGAATCATGGATTCTGTTCAGTGGACACACTACGAAGACTTGAAAAATATTTATGGGGTGGATGCTAACGGTCAGGCAAGAGTACCTTGGGACAACGTAGGTGTGCAGTACGGATTGCAGGCGCTGACAGAGGGAAACATCACTGAGGAAGAATTCCTTGATCTGAACGCCAAGATTGGCGGATGGAAACATCCCTCCGAGATGGTGCAGGAAGGATTCCCCTTTCTGGGAGAACCGACTGCCGAGAATTTTGATCCGTGGAGTCGTCGCAATATGAATCTGTCAGCAGGTAACGACCCGGCACCGCGCACTCAGGGTGATATTCAAGCTATTTCGGCGTTGTACCAGTCGGGAATGGTGTTTGATGGCCAGCTGAATATTCCGGTAATTGATTGGCGGCACTATCTGGAAGAAGAGTTGGATATGCATAACTCTCACCAATCTTTCTCCGCCCGTCAGCGCATCACCAATCGGATGGGAGATGCGGGTTATCAATTGATCTGGTTTACCGATGCCAGGCCTTCAGCATCATTTGACCAGACCATGCAGGCACTTGATGTTCTGCATGATTGGGTAATGAATATTAAGTCCAATCCTGAGGCTGGCGTTGCTGCTAATCGGCCGGAAACGGCTGTAGATGCGTGTTTTGCAACAGATGGCAGCCTGATTGCGCAAGGTAGTGATGTGTGGGGCGGGGTTCTTGATAACAATGCACCAGGTACGTGTACTCAGACATTTCCCTTGTATTCAACATCAAGGATAGTCGCTGGCGGGCCTATCGAGGGAAGTGTTTTTAAATGCACCCTGAAGCCACTTGACACAGCCCTCAGTGACGGTACCTATGGCAACTGGATACCAGACTCTGACCAGATTGCCCAGCTCAGAACTATATTTCCTGACGGGGTCTGTGATTACACTCAAGCAGATCAGGGGCGTTAAGGTGATAGTGGCGGGTACTAACGCAGTGCCCGTCGTAATTGCTCACGGAGAAAAATTAGACGTCTCATCAATATCACTGATCTGACGGCATTTGATCATAGCTGGCTCGTCAGTCCGGATTTCGAAGCTGGTGAGCCAGCGTTGAGCAACGTTTTCAGTGCACCAACGGCTCGTAATAGTTGCTCTTGCCAGCACCTAATGCTAGCGGCGTTGTGGGCGCTGTTGATAGCTGGCCGCACGCAGGCGATTTCAGGAACTGGCTGGTAATTGTTCTGATAGATCGACATGATTACCGGTGTAAAGACGATTGGTTAGCCATTCATGATAACAGCGATATTGGTTTAGGCTTTCCAAGTCTCTGCGGCTGATGTCCAGCGCAATCAGCCGTTCCACCACCAGGAATTGTTGCTCGGTGAACAGGCGCTGAAGCGCACAGATCGACAGAAACAGTTGCTGTTACACGGAGTCTCATTCAACTAATTGGCACTCTGATCTTAACTTGCCTGCGCATTCCTTTAGTTCAAGCAGTCTGTCATCAGGCAAACACACCAAGCCACGATTTTTGGCTCTAAAGGTGAACTGAATCATAGTTAGCGTTAGCTGCATCCGATGGCAAATTATGAATGCTCTCTATACGTTTTACTGTCAATGACATTCACAAAGAGCATTTGTTGCTGTATTTATCAGCGGATTTGCGCACAATAACAGTTTTCACAATCCAGCAGTTTTATTAGCATCTCACAGTCAGTTAACAGGAATTACCATGAAATTCGAAGATATACGCAATATCTGTGTGGTTGGTGCCGGCAATATGGGGCATCAGATTGCACTTCAGGCGGCAATTTGCGGTTTTAGTGTCAAATGTTTTGATGTAAATGTTGAAACGTTAAAAAAGGCCGATGACTTCGTTAACTCCTATCTGCCGGGTCGTGTTGAGAAGGGGCGTCTCTCTGAGGATCAGGCAAGACAGGCACGCGTTAACATTCAGTTTGTTGATTCGCTGCAAGTGGCGGCCGGTGATGCTGACTTTGTGATTGAGGCTGCAACAGAGATACTGTCGCTCAAGCGTAAGATTTTTGCTGACCTGGATCAGACAGCACCTGCACATTGTATTCTGGCAACAAACAGTTCCGCGATAGTGAGTTCAAAAATAGCTGATGCCACACAGCGGCAGGATAAGGTGGTAAATATGCACTTTTTTAATCCCGCGTTGGTCATGAAACTGGTTGAAGTTGTCAAGGGCCCGCATGTGTCAGATGAGACTGCAGACCTGACCATGCAACTGAGTAAAGTGATGCAGAAAGTACCCGTCTTGCTTAAGAAGGAGGTGGACGGATTTCTGTTGAATCGTATTTTTGCAGCTATTTCCAAAGAGGCCATGTGGCTGCTGGAAATGGGTGTTGCTGACGTGGAAGATATCGATAATGCATGTGTTTTTGGAGCGGGGCACCCAATGGGGCCTTTCCGGCTAAACGACCTTACGGGTATTGATCTGAGTTACATCATGAGAATGGAGAAATTCCGTGACACTGGAAATGCCGCAGATCTGCCAAATCCCCGTCTTGTGGAGCATTACATGAAAGGTGAGTTCGGTGAAAAAACCGGAAAAGGTTGGTACGATTACAGCACTAAAAAATAGGTTTTCATTGGCGTGGAAGCCATTTGCATCGAGCTTCCATGAAAGCTTGACAAAAAACCCGCGGAGGCTTCCCATCGCGGGTTTCGGGCAATTCCAACAGGGGCATGTCAGTCGTTAGTTGCGGGTGACAGCGCCTGAGCGAGGTCAGCTGGTTCCAGTTCTAGTCCGCTCATCTCTATATCCCAGTTAGGGCCGACCAAGGCATTGTCTTCGTGTATACCAGGCAACCATTCAGCCATGAAATCTTCCAGGGAGATCGAACGCGGCGCGTACGTTTTCCACTCCTCAGTGCATAACACAGCGGCATATCGTTCATCAGACCAGAAAGGGAAAACTTCTGTATCCTCAAATTCTACAGAAGGGCATATCGCCCAGCCGTCATCACCGTATAATCCCCAAACCAGTCCTGTTTGCTGAACTTGATCAATAAACAGTTCATAATTAGCGTCTTCGTTCTCCCCAAGGGTGGTGGGGAATTGGTTTTCCGTGCTCATTGATATTCTCCTGCGTTGAAGGCGCAGATTGTATCGGAATAGCAGCAAGGAAACATCAGCCCTGTCCAGGGTTTCAAAAAAAGGAGGTAGTTTATGTCGCAGTTTGCAATCAGTTGTCGAGCACCCGTGGTTGACGTGTCCATCAGTCCAAATGGCAGCATGGAACTGCTTTCTCAGTTGGAAGTTGAGCGCTTACGCAACATCGGGCATGGAGATGTTTATGAATTGTTCAGGCGCTGCGCCCTTGCGGTCTTGAACTGTGATGACACTTTTGATTCGGCGGACGAAGTCTACCGTCGTTACCCGGACTTCAGTATCGAAATCATCCAACGCACCCGTGGCATCAAATTGCGCCTGAAAAATGCCCCTGCGTGTGCGTTTGTTGACGGAGTTATCATCAGCGGCGTCAGGGAGCACCTGTTCTCAGTGCTGCGAGACATTGTATTCGTATCAAGCGAACTCTATAGGCCTCAGGAAAGTCCGGAACCCGTAGCACAGGGAGATTTTGAAAGTATTCGGGTATATCCGGCATCGAGCAAACATGCTGATGTCATCAAAAATCTGGTATTTGATGTTTTAAGAAATGCGGGTTTGCTGCAGCCAAGATTATTACCAGATCTAATTGTGTGCTGGGGCGGACACGCCATCAGTCGCGAAGAATACAACTATAGCAAGGCAGTTGGTTATCAGCTTGGCCTGCGACGACTGGATATTTGTACCGGCTGCGGCCCCGGCGCTATGAAAGGTCCTATGAAGGGGGCAACCATCGGGCATGCCAAGCAACGGATCAGCAAAGGGCGTTACATCGGTATCAGTGAGCCTGGAATCATTGCTGCGGAATCGCCAAATCCAATCGTCAATCATTTGATAGTGATGCCCGATATTGAAAAAAGATTGGAAGCCTTTGTCCGGGTTGCCCATGGAATCATTGTGTTCCCGGGAGGCGCGGGCACGCTTGAAGAAATTCTGTTTTTGCTGGGGACATTGATGGATCCCCGCAATGCAGACATCTGTTTGCCAGTTGTTTTCGCGGAACCATCAACAAGTCAGGGTTACTTCAAGCGTGTTGACCGCTTTCTGGTGCAAACGCTGGGTGAAGAGGTGCGGCAGTATTATCAGATTGTCGAGGATGACCCCGTTGGAGTTGCAAAGCTCATGAAAAAGGGTATGGGGCGCGTCAGTGATAGTCGTCGGAAAACTCGTGATGCTTATTACTACAACTGGCTTTTGAATATCCCAGAGCAGATGAAGTCGCCATTTGATGTGAATCATAAGAGCATGGCAGCACTTGAACTGTCCAGAAACTTGCCGCCTTCTGAACTGGTTGTAAATCTGCGACGCGCGTTCTCAGGCATTGTTGCCGGAAATGTCAAAGACAAGGGTGTACGTCTTGTTCGTGAGCATGGTCCCTTTGTTTTGCGCGGCGATCAGACAATTATGAGCGCTATGGACGAGTTGTTGCGTGACTTTGTTGACGCCGGCAGGATGAAGCTGATCAGAGAGACTTATAATCCTTGTTATACTATTGAGCCCGTGACAAGCTCGCGGGAATAGTTGACTAAAATAGTCGGATAATTAATAATCCGCGGCATTTACGAGGTAGATCATGAGTGAGCAAGTCGAAAGCTTGATCCGTAAGGAATATGCTGCCGGTTTTCACTCGGCGATTGAGTCCAACACATTGGCCCCTGGTCTGGATGAGGACACTGTGCGATTTATTTCTGCACAGAAGCAAGAGCCAGAGTGGATGCTGGATTGGCGGCTGAAAGCCTTCAGGGCATGGCAGGAAATGGCCGAACCCACGTGGGCGCATGTGCATTATCCTGAGATTGATTTTAGTTCGATCTCTTACTATAGCGCGCCAAAAAGTATGAAAGATCGCCCTAAGAGTCTGGATGAGGTTGATCCGGAGCTGATTGCGACCTATGAAAAATTGGGGATACCACTGCATGAACAGGCTGCTTTGGCAGGTGTCGCTGTTGATGTGGTATTCGATTCAGTGTCTGTGGTGACCACCTTTAGAGAAAAACTTCGCGAAGTGGGTGTGATTTTCTGTCCCATCAGTGACGCTATTCGCGAACACCCGGAGCTTATAAAGAAATATCTGGGTTCTGTCGTCCCGCAGAAAGATAATTTTTATGCCGCGCTGAATTCAGCCGTTTTCTCTGATGGCTCTTTTGTATACATACCCAAGGGTGTACGTTGCCCTATGGAGTTGTCGACTTATTTCCGCATAAATGAAATGAACACCGGACAGTTTGAGCGAACTCTCATCATTGCTGATGAGGATTCATATGTCAGTTATCTCGAAGGTTGCACTGCACCTATGCGTGATGAAAATCAGCTTCACGCTGCTGTTGTAGAACTGGTTGCGTTGGATAATGCTCAGATCAAGTATTCAACTGTTCAGAACTGGTATCCCGGCGACAAGGAAGGCAAGGGAGGCATATATAACTTTGTAACCAAGCGTGGTGTTGCACATAAAAACTCAAGAATTTCATGGACTCAAGTAGAAACTGGTTCTGCCGTCACCTGGAAATATCCGAGCTGTATCCTCAAAGGTGATAACAGCGTTGGTGAGTTTTATTCAGTTGCATTGACGAATAATTTTCAGCAGGCCGATACAGGCACCAAGATGATTCATCTTGGCAAGAATACTCGTTCTACAATTGTTGCAAAAGGTATTTCAGCAGGTCGCAGTAATAGTGCTTATCGTGGGCTTGTCCGCATCAATCCAACTGCGGAGGGCGCTCGTAATTATACGCAGTGCGATTCATTGTTAATTGGCGATCGTTGTGGCGCACACACATTCCCCTATATTGAAACAAAAAATGCTTCCGCTGTAATTGAGCATGAGGCAACAACATCCAAAGTCAGCGATGACCAGCTTTTTTTATGTCAGCAACGTGGTCTTGATGCTGAAAAGGCCGTGTCGATGATTGTTAACGGATTTTGCCGCGAAGTATTCAAAGAGCTTCCTATGGAATTTGCGGTCGAAGCCGGCAAACTACTGGAAGTCAGCCTCGAAGGCTCGGTCGGATAACCCTATTTTAAAAACGGAAAATGATTATGCTGGAAATACATGAGCTGTTTGCCAAAGTTGAAGGCAAACAGATTCTGAACGGTTTAAGCCTGAGCATTAAACCTGGTGAAGTGCATGCCATCATGGGTCCAAATGGTTCTGGTAAGAGTACGTTGGGCAATGTGCTAACCGGTCGTTCAGGCTATGAAGTGATATCAGGGGATGCCAAGTTCAACGGCAAAAATTTGTTTGATTTGGAAGTAGAAGAGCGAGCCAGAGATGGCCTTTTTCTGGCATTTCAGTATCCAGTAGAAATTCCTGGTGTCAGCAACATGGAGTTTCTCAAAGCGTCAGTCGATGCTCGTCGCAAACATCTTGGATTACCCGATCTGTCCTCATTCGATTTTATGAAACTTGCACGCGAAAGTAGTCAGAAGGTCAGTCTTGACCCGGCTTTTTTGAAACGAGGTGTAAATGAAGGTTTTTCGGGTGGCGAGAAAAAGCGAAATGAAATAATGCAGATGATGTTGCTTGAACCGTCTCTATGCATTCTGGATGAAACTGATTCTGGCTTGGATATCGATGCCTTGCAGGTAGTGGCAGCGGGTGTTAATGCCATGCGCAGCCCAGCACGCAGTTTTATCGTGGTGACTCATTATCAGCGCCTGCTTGATTATATTGTGCCGGATTATGTGCACGTGTTGTCTCATGGAAAAATTGTTCGCACCGGTGATAAGGAACTGGCAAAGGAACTGGAAGCCAAAGGATATGGCTGGCTGGAAGAAGAGGGCGTTTGAGTATGTCCGACGCTATTGTTAACAGACGGCAGTCTTTACCAGCAGTTATGAATCCGTTTCAACAACATGCGCTTGTATTGGCTGGTCAGCAGGTATTGTCTGATGGTCAGTCTGCGATACTTCAGACACTGCGTCAGCAATGTGCTGAGAATTTTAAGCGTGCCACCTGGCCCGGTCGTAAAGTTGAACACTGGAAGTACACGTCGGTGCAGGCTTTGAAGGCCTATGAGTCTGCAGGCTGGGCTACTCCCGCTAATCTGCCCGAGGGTTTTTGTTCCGAGCGTTTGATGACCTTAAACGCCACACGGCTGGTGTTTGTTGACGGTGCGCTGGATCTGGCAGCATCTGATTCCATGCCTGCAGGTATCAGTCTGTTTTCCGAAGCGAATGCACTAGCGACACAGTTGATTAGTTCGCATCTTGGCAAGATTGCTGGCTCAGTTGACCTGTCGCGGCGGAATTTATTTGCAGCATTAAACAGTGCCTGGACTGCCGATGGTTTGCTGATTCATGTTGCGCAAAACGTGATTCTTGAAAAGCCAATTTATCTTGTATACATCAACACCGGTAGCAAAGCAGTTGCTAATCAGCGGAATCTAGTGGTGATGGAGCAAGGTGCAAACGCTCAACTTATCGAGCATTTTCTCAGTACCAGCGCTGAAGCGCCTGATAGCGGATTTGTGAATACACTGACCGAGATTCACATCGGTCAAAATGCGCAGCTGCATCACACTCGTTTGAATCTGGAGCACGAATCAGCAGCGCATGTAGGCGCTGTTCATGTGAATCTGATGCGCGATGCGGTGTTTAATGGTTTTACCGTAGCTGAGGGCAGTAAACTCAAGCGGCTGGACTACCAGTTGAACCATTGTGGCCAGGGGGCATCCTTAAATTTTGACGGCGTATATCTTGCGCGCCACGATCAGCTGGTTGATTACCATACCTGTATCGAGCATCGCGTGCCACATTGCACCAGTCAGCAGGCTTTCCGCGGCATCGTGGGCGACAAAGCCAAAGCAGTGTTTAATGGTCGTATCCATATTTTTCAAGACGCGCAGAAAACTCTCGCAGAAATGAATAACCGTAATCTTCTGACCTCTGACACCGCTGAAATCAATACCAAACCAGAGTTGGAAATTTATGCTGATGATGTGAAATGTGCACATGGCGCAACCATTAGCCAACTGGATGATACCGCTCTGTATTACCTGCAAAGCAGAGGCATCTGTCCGTCTCAGGCGCGCATGATGCTGAGTTTTGGATTTATAAATGAGTTGTTATCAGGGCTGCCCGTTGAAGATGTCAAGTTGTGGCTGGAGAACTGGTTGAGGAACAGATTCTCCGAGAATCGTAGTCTGGTCAGTGACATAAAGCCACGGGTTAATGCTGGAGCCGATCTTTGATGTCGCAACCGCTGACAACACTTGAGGTGGAAAAGATAAGGGCGGACTTTCCGATTCTGCATCAGCAAGTGAACGGTTATCCGCTGGTGTATCTCGACAATGCAGCAACGACACAAAAGCCACAGGCAGTGATAGATGCACTGGTGTACTACTACACGCATGACAACAGCAACGTTCATCGCGGTGCACACGCATTGAGTGATCGCGCCACTGCAAAATTCGAATCAGCACGCAAGTCCGTTGCAGACTTTATCAATGCTGCCCATACACAACAAATTATCTGGACACGTGGAACCACCGAATCTATCAATCTGGTCGCAGCCAGTTGGGGAGCAGATAATCTGCAGACTGGTGACAAGGTACTGGTATCCGCGCTGGAACATCACTCTGATATCGTTCCCTGGCAAATGATTGCTGAAAAAACAGGTGCCCGGGTGATACCCATACCGGTTGATAATTCCGGCACTATTGAAATGGAGGCCTTTGTCGCATTGCTTGATAGTCGCGTAAAAATGGTGGCAGTCAATCATGTGTCAAATGCACTGGGCACCATAAATCCGGTCGCAGAGATCATCAAGCAAGCGCATGCTGTTGGTGCAAAAGTGTTGATTGATGGCGCCCAGGCCATTGCGCATTGGCCTGTAGACGTGCAGGCAATGAATTGTGATTTTTATGTTTTTTCAGGTCACAAATTGTTTGGTCCCACTGGCATCGGTGTGTTGTATGGCCGTCGCAAATTATTAGAGCAGATGCCACCGTATCAAGGTGGCGGTGAGATGATCGAGACTGTGAGTTTCAGTGGTACAACGTTCAATCAGCTACCGTACAAGTTCGAAGCCGGCACCCCAGACATCGCCGGTGCGATTGGCTTGGCGGCGGCTATAGATTATCTGAATACGTTGGATCGAGCTGCACTCGCTGCACATGAAGACGCTCTGCTGGCCTATGCCACTAAAAAAGCCCTTGCGGTCCCCGGGCTGAAAGTTATTGGCACAGCCAAGTCTAAAGCAGCCGTGCTTGGTTTTGTCATTGAAGGTACACATCCTTCAGATATTGGCATGTTACTTGATCAGCAGGGGATTGCCGTTCGCACAGGCCATCATTGCGCGCAACCGCTGATGCAACAATTTGGTACTCCTGGCACCGTGCGCGCCAGTTTCAGTTTTTATAATACCTTTGAGGAAATTGACAGATTGTTTGCAGCATTGGACAAAATTCGACAGTTGTTGCTTTAAGAGACAACATAAAAGATTTGTTTTCGCAGTGTTTTCTGACGTCTGTGAGGTACTAACATGAGTGTTAAAAGTTTTGATCCGCAAGCTATTTCTGACACACCCGTGTCGGTGACACCATCGGCTATCGCGCATTTCCGACGACAGTTGCAAAAAGATCAGTCAGCTCGTGCTGTTCGCTTAAGTGTTAAAGAGAGCGGCTGCACTGGATTCATGTACGTTATTGATCTGGTTCCGGAGTTGAATCAAAACGACTTACGCCAGACTTTGGAGGATGGCGTAGAGTTGTTGATTGACCGGAGCAGTCTGAATGTCGTAAACGGCACCATGATTGATATGGTCACAGAGGGTGTTAACCGCCAACTGCGATTTCTCAATCCTAATGCAAAAGATCATTGTGGATGTGGTGAGAGTTTCTCCATCAACTGACATCATTGGACAACTGAATGCAACGACAAATGGTAGTGGCACAGGAAGATTGCCCTGCGCGCAGGGTGCCAGATGGCACACCTGTGACAATTTCCAAAAACAGTTTTGTCAGTATTACTCAGGCTCTAGGTGGCAACTACACGGTTGTCCATAACGGCCAGATGCTGAGAGTTGATGGTACCGATGCGGCCAATCTTGGTTTAAAACCTGAGACTCTCAGTTTTCCGCCAGCACTCGACGACAAAATCAAAGAAGAACAGGTATGGCAAGCCTTAGGCAGTGTTTTTGATCCTGAAATACCGGTTGACCTGGTTAATCTTGGGTTGATCTACAGAGTTGATGTTGATCACCTCAGCAACACGGTTAGTATTGATATGACATTGACTGCACCAGGTTGTGGTATGGGGCCTGTTCTGGTTGGTGATGTAGAGTATCGTGTTAGAAAGGTACCTAACGTCAAGGACGTCAAAGTGGATCTGGTATTTGACCCACCGTGGAGCCGGGATCGTATGAGTGAAGAAGCACAACTTGAAACCGGGATGTTTTATTAAAAATGACGACCTTTGGCCTGGATATCACCGCTGCAGATATCGTTGATAATCTGTCCTTTTTTGATAGCTGGGACGACCGCTACAAGTACATCATTGATCTTGGTAAAGAATTGTCGCCCATGGCGCTTGCAGATCACGTTGATGATAATCTGATTCGTGGTTGTCAGAGTAAGGTCTGGTTAAGTAGCGAAATCAAGGACGGGCGCCTGTACTTTACCGTCGACAGCGATGCGTTCATCGTCAAAGGTCTGCTCGCCATTGTCATGGCAGCGTATAACGGCAAAACAAAAGCAGAAATTCGCGAGTTTGACATCCAAGGATTTTTTGCATCGATTGATTTGATGCGCCATCTCAGCACAACCCGCGGCAGCGGTCTGCAATCCATGGTTGCGCGCATACAGAGTCTGGCGGCCTGATTCAACCCCTGAACTTCAACACCCATTCCGCATAAAGTCTGCCGGCAGTATTCTGTTGCTCGGTGCTTAAGCGCGCATTCAGCGAGTTGTACAAGACAGTAGCATCTGACACTTCGTTATCATGAGCGAGTCGCGCCCACATGGTTGCCATAACAAGGTTTTGTGCAACGCCTTCGCCTTGCTCATACATTGTGGCCAGGTTGTATTGCGCTTCACCGTGATCGTATTCAGCGGCATAACCATACCATTTGAGTGCTTCTTCAAAATTTGACTGATTGAATAACAATACCAATGGCCAGCGTGTAAATACTTCAGAACGCATTCCCAAGCCATTATAAAAAAGTGTTCCAAGATTGTACTGAGCATTGATATGACCTTGCTCAGCTGCCATCCGCGTCCATTTATAGGCCAGGGCATAATCCTGAGGTACACCTTCACCTCTAAAATACATTACACCCAGATTGTACTGTGCCAGGTGTAACCCGGCCTCTGCGGCAATGGTAAATTCACGCAGTGCAGTTTCATAATCACCGGCATAGGCGGCATCAAGCCCTGTTTCGTAAGCCTTGTAGTCTGGAAGCTCAGTAGTTTCATCAGCGATTTGAATTTGCGCTGAGGCTTCATTACTCAGCAACAAAGGGCCTGTGGCGAGGCCTACTATCACCAGGATTAGTTTTAACCAATGGAGACCATCATTACGTGCGGACTGCCAAATGCCTGGTAGCGCGGTAGAGGAGGGATTTGCCAATTCCAGCAAGGGATTGATCATGGTTGCGAATCACCGGAGGTACTCTTTTGTAACGATGGCTCGCTGGACTGACGTTGCGTAAAGTCAGATATCCAGACTCGCGCAGCGTCCTGCATCGCAACAACATCCTCAGGGGGCAGCATCTCTTGAACCAACACCGCATTAGCTGCTGCAGCCTGATGCCCGGCAGCGCCGGCTAAGGTGAACCATTTGTATGCCTCCGCCGTGTTCTGCGGCACGCCCAATTGGCCGTTAAACAAGGCCACTCCCAGAGTGAACTGTGATGGTGTGTCACCATTATTTGCAGCTCGCAAGAACCAGTGGATGGCTTGTTGTGGATCTTTCACTACGCCAATTCCATTCAGGTACATCACCGCAATATTGTATTGCGCATTCGGATTCTCCTTCTCAGCCGCCAGGGTAAACCAGCGAAGAGCTTCAAAGTTATCCTGCGTGACACCGGTACCATTCAGATAGCGATTGCCAAGCTCAAACTGCGCTGCGGAATCACCGCTTTCTGCAATGCTGACCAACTCATCCTTTTCCATAACAGATTGAGCTGAAGCATTACTTATCAAACCCAACACAAACAACAAGCCCAGCAATGCGGCAGACAAAGCTGTTTTGACCCTGTGCATCGGATAACTACTCAATTCTGCTCATACAAAGAGGCAGTATCATCGTCAGCAAACATAATACGATTTGCATCTTCCAACCATTGCAGAGCAAGTTGTTCACCCTCAACCAATTCTGTCTCGGATACACTGTCACGCAATAACTCCAAGGTTGGTAATGCTTCACGTGATCCATTCAGATAGGCCAGCGTTAACCACTTGATCGCTTCAACCAGGTTCGGTGTTGTGCCTTGACCAAGCCGGTAAATATCCCCTAGTTTCTGCTGAGATCCTGCATGACCGGCTTGTGCAGCATCTGAAAATTCCATGATTGCGACACGGTAGTTACCAGACTGCAGAGCTGCCATGCCACGATCATAATCAGCGCTGGCTGCAGCACTTAGAACTGTAATTCCGGTAAAAAGCAAAGCGCCAAGGTGATGCTTTAGTTTGAATGACATAAATAAGCCTTCTAATGTGTTGATCTATGAAAGGATAGTAGCATGACCAATCAGAAGCGTCTAAATTTGCAGACACAGTAAAAAAAACTTTGAAAACTCGTCGAGTTATATATAATACGCGCCCTACGCACCCGTAGCTCAGCTGGATAGAGTACCTGACTACGAATCAGGTGGTCGCATGTTCGAATCATGCCGGGTGCGCCACAAATCAAAAGGGGATGTCCAATAGACATCCCCTTTTTTCTTTCGTATTCGTCTCTTTCGTATTCGTCTACGAGGCGAATCAACCCTGCCGGGTGCGCCCGGCTAAAACTCCCCCGCTTTCCTGAAGATAGCAGTTGCCGCATAAAGACTCATAACTTGCACTAATTCCTTCTATGGCGACCTGCTGGCCATCGAACACAAACTGATTGCCGTTTTTGCGAGCGCTGAACATCGCTTTACGACCACAACGGCAGATTGTTTTCAGCTCCTCAATTGTGTGAGCAATTTCCAACAAACGACGGCTGCCCGGAAATGCCACCGTGAGAAAATCTGTGCGGATGCCGTAAGCAATGACAGGGATGTTGTCGAGTAACACAATTTTGATCAGATCATCCACTTGTACTTCAGATAAAAACTGGGCTTCATCAACAAACAGACAGCTAATTATTTTTCCGTGATTCGCGAGAGCGGTCTGTTGCGCCCTGGAAAATGCAGTTCGCATATTCGCATGCGGTTCAACGATAAAATCTACGTCACGACTGACGCCCAGGCGGGACAGTACCTTGTTATCGCCCTTGGCATCAACTGCGGGTTTGGTGATCAGTATTGCATGACCACGTTCTTCATAATTAAAAGCAGCCTGCAACAAAGACGTGCTTTTGCCGCTGTTCATCGCACCATAACGAAAATAGAGCTTGGCCATACAGATATCCGCTTGTTGCCAGGCTTGTTGCCCGCAAGCCGATGGGTAGAGAGATCAGTGTAACAGCCGGGTCAAAAATAATCATGATCAGACATAAACACAGAGACATCTTGCATAGCGAATTGCGGCCACTAAGTTCGGATATCGGCCGTTTTTTTATGTTTAATGGTTCTGCTGATTGCCTCAACAGCAGTTGAAGAACCTGTACAACAGCCCTTAATAAAACTCCCTCGTTGAATGACGGACAAGTTTCATTCGTCGAAAATTTTTAGTTCACTTCAACAAAAATCGGGTTCGAATAGAACCAAAGATCCTGCCATGGATTTTCACCGCGAGGATCAAGTTCCGGCTCCAGTTCTGATGTATTGGTGCCTCGAACCCGCAGGTAGACAGGAGAGGAAACCGAGGGCAGAGTGTACGACATGGCAAAGCAACCGTTTTCTTCACGCCAGTCATCCGCATCAAAACGTTCAACAACACGCGTACCCACCGTGGACGATGTAGTTGGATCACCAAACACACCCGTCACATCACCCACAATCAGATCTACCCGCTCAACAGTAGGTGAATCGCCATTGGCATTAGGTGACGCTGGCTGACAGAAACTGATGTCGATGCTGACTGATGAATTGTTGCTGACACTGAGCGTGCCACCGATATCGGTTGAATTATCTGTGGCCGACGCTGTAAACCCGAGTTCTGAAATCAGGTCGCCTGTTGTTACAAATATTCGACCTTGTCGGAAGGACTCCAGAATCGAGTGATGATCTTTCTGGGCTTTAATGTAGGTTTTTGAGTACTCGCCCGGCCAGAAATCCGAACCTCCTTCACGCCAATGCACATGGCTGTCAGAGTTGGCAGTAATCCACCAGTGCCGCCCTTCAGCCAACATGGAGTCCCAGAATCCCCCAAGCTGAGCTGTCATCTGATCAAAACCACCCATAGTTGGAAAGCGGCCATAACCACCGCGTTCGGCGTCACTGTTGTCATTTTCGGTAGCAGTGGTGAACGGGCGCAGACTTAAGCCGGCAGCCTGGTGGCCAGGAGAGCCTTCCATGCCGACCGCTATGTTTGGCGCAACCGTGTTCCAGGCTCTGAGTTCTGCGGGTGTTGTGGTGCCATACACGGCCAGATCAGTGGCAGAGCGTGACGGATGATGTGCAATCAGCAGTGGAGCAGGGGACAATTGAGCCATGGCTCTTAACGCATCCAGCATACGCTGCTCGGTATCCCAGCTGTCATCCGCTGGCCAAGGCTCGCGTTTTGCAAATGTCGATTCAATGCTGAAAAGGTGATCTGCTTCGTTTTCGGAATACGGCACAATAATGCTGGAGTGGTCGGCGGCAGGGGTGTCAAATTCCATACCATAAAACAGCATCACTTCCGGGACCGCATTGCGCGCCTGAAGCAGCTCTGGATACGCATAGTCACGATTGACTCTGGAATGATTTGGACCACCATGATCGGTGTTCACCATCCAGTCCAGACCATAATTTCTAGCCATCAGGGCATTCATTGGTATGGGGTAAATGGCATCGCCAGCCAGTTCTGGAGTGGGTGGATTGGTTTCTTCATTCCAGCCCACACTGTATCGGCTGTGTACGTGGTGATCACCGGCAAGCCAGCGTTCTTCTGTCAGCTGACTGCCACTGATTGCATCACTATTCGTAATCAAAAACGCAGTGGTTGAGGTAATGACTATCACGGAGCCTAATACTTGAAACGTTTTCATTCAGTTGCCCTTGGCATAATTCATATCCGTAGATTGTCAGTATCCAGGCATCGTAATGCTGTTAAATGACATATTTGCGAATAAGCGCAGTCCGGACTTTTAATAGATTCCTTGGCTTCGAAGATAGTCTTCGTAATTGCCTTTAAAATCGATCAATCCTGAAGGCTGCATATCAACGATCCGCGTTGCCAGCGAGCTCACAAACTCCCGGTCATGGCTGACAAAAATCAACGTGCCTGGATAGTTTTCCAGCGCCAGGTTAAGGGCTTCAATGGACTCCATGTCCAGGTGGTTGGTCGGTTCGTCCATGATCAATACATTGGGATTAATCAGGCTGAACTTGCCAAACAACATGCGCGCTTTTTCGCCACCGGATAACACGGGCAGGTTTTTATTCACATCATCGTTAGAGAACAACATGCGGCCGAGTGCAGAGCGCACCAGTTGCTGATCACCCTTGGTCCACTGCTTCATCCAGTCAAACAGACTGATCTGCTCAACAAACTCTCCACCATGATCCTGAGCAAAGTAACCTATCTCAGCCTGCTCAGCCCATTTGAGTTTGCCACTGTCTAACACTACTTCTTGCATCATGCAGCGCAGCAATGTGGTTTTACCGGCACCATTGGGGCCAATAATCGCGACACGTTCACCGGCTTCAATTTGCAGGCCCAGTTTGCTGAATAATGGCTTATCAAACCCTTTTCCGGCGTTTTCCATGATCAGAGCTTGCCTGTGCAGACGTTTGTTTTCCACAAAACGAA
Source organism: Gammaproteobacteria bacterium (assembly GCA_947458495.1). Taxonomy (GTDB): domain Bacteria; phylum Pseudomonadota; class Gammaproteobacteria; order Pseudomonadales; family Pseudohongiellaceae; genus Pseudohongiella. The sequence goes on from CANHAR010000012.1 coordinate 20,131, forward strand.
TGTACGGGCTAACGCGGCTGGATGGCTTGACATCCTCAAGCTGGATTTTTTCGATCTGACGTGCCCTCGAGGTCGCTTGTTTAGCCTTGGACGCGTTGGCTGAGAATCGACTGACAAACGCCTGCAGTTCTGTAATCTGAGTCTTTTTCTTGGCATTTTCGCTGAGCAAGCGCTCCCGCGCCTGCGTCGATGCCATCATAAAATCATCATAATTGCCGGGGTAAACCCGCAACTCGCCATAATCCATATCCGCGATGTTGGTGCAAACTACGTTCAGGAAGTGGCGGTCATGCGAAATGATGATGATGGTGCTGTTACGTTGATTCAGTACCTGCTCTAGCCAACGGATCGTATTGATGTCAAGGTTGTTGGTTGGTTCGTCCAGCAGCAGCACATCCGGATCTGAAAACAGGGCCTGAGCCAACAATACACGCAGTTTCCATCCCGGCGCAATTGAACTCATGAGCCCTGAGTGCTGATCAAGCGGGATATCGAGTCCCAGCAATAATTCGCTGGCACGCGATTCAGCGGTGTAACCGTCCATTTCGGCAAACGGTACTTCCAGTTCCGCAACCGCCATGCCGTCTTCTTCGGTCATGTCTTCCAGGGCGTAGATACGATCGCGCTCGGATTTGACTGCCCACAACTGCTCATGCCCCATGATCACCGTATCCAGAACGGTGAACTGTTCATAGGCAAACTGATCCTGACGCAATTTTCCCAGTCGCACATCGGGCTCCAGCATGACTTGCCCGCTGGTCGGAACCAGGTCGCCACCGAGAATTTTCATAAACGTGGACTTGCCACAGCCATTCGCTCCAATCAAACCGTAGCGTTTGCCTTTAGTAAATTTAACGGACACATTTTCAAACAGCGGTTTGGATCCGAACTGCATGGTGAGATTAGCGGTGGAAATCACGGAAGGCTCGATACTGGCAGTCAATAAAGGCGCGCATACTAGCAGAATCTGCCAGCAAAGTGCTCGCCAATGGCAGAAACAATACCCGCACAAGCGGAATACTCAGGGCTTTTGTAACAAAAGATAACGGTAAAGCCATCAATATGCGGGTCAAAAAACCCAGCGTTAATGCAGAGCTCACCATCGTAATGGCCGGGTATTTCCTGATCAGTGCCAAAGGCTGATCACTGTTTGCGCGGGCAATTAGACGCTTCTGCTCAAGCTCAGCTGTCAATACCAAAATCTGCATGCACCGTTGTGCTCGTTTCATGCTGAACCTTGATCAGGTCTTGCCGGGGTTACGACGAATTTCGTCGAGAATGGCAAGCATCTGCTCACGGGTTGCGGGTAAGGTCAGGCTGCGCCTGTAGGTCTTGATGCGATTCAACAGAAAGATCACGGCAAGCAACTGTATCGCTGCAAAAACAGCCAGGGCCAGGGTCACGGACGCAGTCTGCGCAAACACAATCCATCCCGCCAATGTGGTTAGAGAAATCCATAACAGCGCTAACAGCGGGATCATCAGCAAGCTGCTGACAAGCAGGCGGCCTGCATCTTCCTTTGCAAGTGATATCTCTGCAATCGCCAGTCGGATCAGGGCGGCGGCCATCACACCAAGACTACGTAACCATTGTATGCTGGCGCCGAGATCAGACTTTACTCTGTCAGTGCCAGGGTCTAACGGAGCTTCTTCAGACATCATCTGCGTCCAAGCAACTGTGCCAGAACAAACCCTCCCAAAAAGGCGATAGCGACCGTTGTGCCAGGTTTGGTTTTTGCCAGTTCGGTTAACTCCTGACCAAAATCCTGTGCCTTGGATTTACCAGCCATCAGTTGTTCTATTGCCTCGTGCTTAAGGTCAACGCCAGCAGCGGTGGCTGCATTCTGGAAATGTTTGCGAGCTTCAAGAAGTTTATCAAACGCTTCCAGTGCGGCCGCTTTGCTCGCATCAAACTCGGCATCAGCCTGTTTTGTGCTGTTGTGTGACGCTGAGAATTGTGTTGAATCTGCGCTCATCATGATCTCCTGATAACGATTACCGGATTGTAGTTTCTGATGCAGTTCACTGGATTGTGAGTCACTTGACGCCCGATAAAATTACCTTGGCCGCTTGCAAGTGTTCAGCGGCTTCATGACCCAGTGTTGTCAGGAATCCACCATCTTCGTGTTCTACCAACTCCTTTACATATAAACGTTTAGCGGCCGCAATTATGTCGGGATCTGCGTTGCTGTGTACTTTCAGTCCAACACGAGCGCTGCTGAGATCAAACTTCATCAACAAATCAATTTCGTTAATCAGTTCTTTACTGAGACTCATAATGTCCTCACCCCGGTGATCTGTATCTGTTTTATTGGTAACTTCAGTCAACGGTGGCTACTGAAATGACGGTTGTTGACGTCACGAAAGTAACACATAAACACAGTTTAGGCGCTGCTTTATCCTATGAATTTATGACACACATCAGTTTTTTGACTCCATAGTTGATTGTTGACAATTCAAGCTTGCAGGGTAATCATTGCCTGGCTTTTGGTAATTAATAGCCTCTCGCCACCAAGGATTATCTACAATTGGCCGCATCTGAACAAAAAAGCCCGGGGCAGACACTTGCAGATGGCGCGTTCGAACGTATCCAGAATGCTATTGTTAAAGGCCAGATCGAACCCGGCTCGCGAATCAGCGAGCAATATTTAAGTACCACATTTGGCATTGGTCGTGGTCCATTACGAGAAGCCATCCGGCAGCTCGAAGGACGGCGCCTTGTTGTGCGAATACCCCATGCCGGCGTCAGGGTAGTTTCGCTGAGCTTTAATGAATTGATTGAGCTTTATCATGTGCGCGAAGCACTTGAAGGCATGGCTTGCCGCCTTGCCGCGCAAAACATGACAAAGGCAGAGATCGCAGGGCTGCGAGAAGTACTGTCCATGCACGAACAACACAGTGGGTTGCAGGCTAATGAATCGTATTACCAGCAAGAAGGCGACCTTGATATTCATTTCCTGATTATTCAGGGCAGCAAGAACCGTACGCTCAGTGAACTGTTATGTGGTGACTTGTATCATCTGCTAAGAATGTATCGTTACCGCTTTTCAACCACTCCAAAACGTCCACAACAAGCGTTCGCGGAGCATCACCGTATTATTCAGGCCATTGCAGACCGTGATGGCGAACTGGCGGAAATGCTGATGCGCCGTCATATCAGTGCATCTCGCCGAAACATTGAACAACGTATGCAGGAGACATCCCATGATAAATAAGACACCCGGCCAACGCTTTCGTGACGCCATAGCAGAAGAGCACCCTTTACAAGTCATAGGTGCCATCAATGCCAACCATGCGCTGTTGGCAAAACGCGCAGGATTTAAGGCCATTTATTTATCCGGGGGCGGAGTAGCAGCCGGGTCACTAGGATTGCCAGATCTGGGCATCAGTGGATTGGATGATGTATTGACGGATGTCCGGCGGATCACTGATGTATGCGACCTGCCACTGTTGGTCGATGTGGATACCGGATTCGGTTCAAGTGCGTTTAATGTGGCAAGAACGGTCAAATCAATGATCAAGTTTGGTGCTGCGGCCATGCATATCGAAGATCAGGTGGGCGCCAAGCGCTGTGGCCATCGGCCCAACAAAGAAATAGTCTCGCAGCAGGAAATGGTTGACCGCATCAAGGCAGCCGTTGACGCGCGTACTGACAACAGTTTTGTGATTATGGCTCGTACGGATGCACTGGCTGTTGAAGGATTGAATGCCGCGCTTGATCGAGCCGCTGCCTGTATAGAAGCCGGCGCTGATATGATATTCCCCGAAGCCATTACTGAGCTGGCAATGTACAAAATTTTTACGGATAGACTAAAAGTCCCTGTGCTGGCAAACATCACCGAATTCGGCGCAACACCCTTGTACACCGTTGAGGAATTGGCATCGGTCAATATCGCGCTGGTGCTGTACCCATTGTCCGCATTCAGGGCAATGAATAAAGCGGCAGAGAATGTGTATAACGCCATTCGTCGCGACGGCACGCAGAAGAACGTTGTTGATACCATGCAGACACGTGCCGAACTTTATGACCGAATCGATTACCACCGTTACGAACAGCACCTTGATGCGTTGTTCGCTCAACAGAAAAAATAATTCAGGAGATCAAATCATGGCGGAAGCAAAAGTATTAAGTGGCGCTGGTCTGCGCGGACAGATAGCCGGAAAAACTGCATTATCGACAGTAGGTGTTTCGGGTTCGGGGCTGACATACCGTGGTTATGACCTGCAGGATCTGGCAGAGAACTGTCAGTTTGAAGAAGTCGCACATCTGATTCTTAAGGGACATCTGCCCACCACAGCGGAGTTGACAGAATACAAATCCCGGTTGAAGTCTCTGCGGGGATTGCCCAAAGCTTTAAAGGAAGTATTAGAGCGTATCCCCAAAGACGCACATCCGATGGATGTGATGCGTACCGGGTGTTCGGTGCTGGGCAATCTCGAAACCGAGACTAGTTTTGAACAGCAACAACTGGCCGCAGACAGACTGCTTGCTGTTCTGCCGTCGATCATCTGCTATTGGTACCGGTTCTCACACGATGGCGTCCGCATTAATGAATCGACAGATGACGAATCGATTGGTGCGCATTTCCTGCACATGTTGCATGGTTCAAAACCCAAAGAGTTGCACGAACAAGTGATGAATGCTTCGCTGATTCTGTATGCCGAGCACGAGTTTAATGCCTCGACATTTACAGCCAGGGTGTGCGCGTCCACCTTGTCTGATATGCATAGCTGTATCACTGGAGCCATTGGATCTCTGCGTGGCCCGTTGCACGGTGGCGCCAATGAAGCAGCCATGGAGATGATTGAAAAGTTCAGCAGTGCTGACCATGCGGAACAGGAAATGATGGGCATGCTCGCCCGTAAAGAAAAGATCATGGGGTTCGGGCACGCCATCTACAAAGATTCTGATCCGCGTAACGCCATCATTAAATCATGGGCTGAAAAACTGGCAGCCGATGTTGGTGACACTGTGCTTTATCCTGTTTCGGTTCGCTGTGAAGCGGTGATGTGGCGAGAGAAAAAATTGTTCTGTAATGCTGACTTTTTCCATGCATCGGCCTATCACTTTATGGATATACCAACAAAATTGTTTACACCCATTTTTGTGATGAGCCGGCTTACCGGTTGGGCTGCCCATGTGATGGAGCAACGCGCCGACAACCGTATTATTCGCCCCAGCGCAGAATACATCGGCCCGGAGCCAAGAACCGTCTCTGCGATCCATTTGCGTTGATGACTTTTTAACTGCGCTAAGCACCAGATTCATGTTGACCACAGTAAAACAGGCTGCCACATAATGAACACTCTTTACAGAAAGCCGCTCGCTGGCACCCAGCTTGATTATTTCGACGCCGCACACGCAGTCAACTCAATCAGCGCCGGAGCGTGGGAAAAGCTACCCTACACATCGCGGGTGCTGGCTGAAAATCTGGTACGCCGCTGCAGCCCGGAAAATCTGACTGCTTCACTGTCACAGCTGATCGAGCGCAAACGTGATCTGGATTTCCCATGGTTCCCGGCGCGTGTGGTTTGTCATGACATTCTGGGGCAAACAGCATTGGTGGATCTGGCAGGGCTCAGAGATGCTATCGCTGATCAGGGCGGCGATCCGGCAAAGGTCAATCCTGTGGTGCCGGTTCAATTAATTGTTGACCATTCACTGGCCGTAGAGTGTGGTGGTTACGACCC
>CANHAR010000013.1 GCA_947458495.1 Gammaproteobacteria bacterium
CATCTATGCATCCAGGCCGGAGTTTGGAGATTATCAGGCAAATGGTGTGATGGCAGTGGCGCGGCAACTACGCCAGAATCCAAGGGAGCTGGCAATGCAAGTTATCAATGCATTGAGCGGCAATGAACTGATTGCACGAGCAGAGGTGGCCGGCCCGGGCTTTATCAATATCTTTCTGAATGACGACATGCTGGCAGCAAAAGCCAGCGCATGTTTGTCAGACCCAGGTGCCCTGATTGTGCCAAGCCAGCATCCACAAACCATTGTGGTCGACTATTCCAGCCCTAATCTTGCCAAGGAAATGCACGTTGGTCATTTGCGGGGCACCATCATCGGCGACTCGATTGTCCGCATTCTGGAAGCACTGGGACACTGCGTCTTAAGACAGAATCACGTTGGCGACTGGGGTACTCAGTTTGGCATGCTTATCGCCCACATGAACTCGTTGAGCAGTGATAACAGGGCGTTCTCGAATAATCTGGCAGATCTGGAAGGCTTTTACCGTGCAGCCAAACAACGCTTTGATGCAGAACCAGGCTTTGCAGATCAGGCGCGCGCTTACGTTGTTAAACTTCAACAGGGTGATGCGGATTGTCTGACCGCATGGCAACGCTTTATCGAAGAGTCCTTGCAGCACTGTGAAGAAGTCTACAACCTGCTATCCGTTGGACTAAAGCGCAATGATCTGCGAGCAGAAAGCTTCTATAACAAAGATTTACCAACTATAGTTCATGATCTTTTTGATAAAGGCCTGCTGACCGAATCCGATGGTGCGCAATGTGTTTTCCTGGACGAGTTTAAAGGCAAAGATGGCAGCCCGCTACCTGTGATTATCCAAAAGAGTGATGGCGGATACCTGTATGCCAGCACCGATCTTGCAGCTATACGCTATCGCTCCGACAACCTCGGAGCTGACCGGGTTCTATATGTCGTTGATGCTCGGCAGAGCCTTCATTTTCAGCAGGTGTTTGCTGTTGCGAGAGCAGCCGGTTTTGTCCGAGAGAACTGCAAACTGGAGCATATCGCCTACGGCACCATGATGGGCGAGGATGGCAAACCCTTCAAAACCCGCAGTGGCGATATCGTTAAACTGCGCGAACTTCTTGCGGAAGCCGTCTCACGAGCACAATATCTGGTTACAGAAAAGAATCCGGATTTGTCCGATTCGGAAAAAGCACTGATTGCCAGCACAGTAGGCATAGCATCCGTGAAGTATTCGGATCTCTCTAAAAATCGCACCAGTGATTATGTTTTTGACTGGTCAAGTATGCTGTCGTTTGAAGGCAACACAGCGCCCTACCTGCTTTATGCGTATGCGCGTATTCAGAGTGTGCTGCGACGTCTGGAAGAGGAATCCATCTTCCCTGGCGACCATATTCAATTGCAGCAATCCGAAGAGCGTTCACTGGCTGTCAAAATTCTGCAATTTGCAGAACTGGTTCAACTACTTGGCGAGGACTGCTACCCAAACCAGCTGTGTTTATACCTTTATGAGTTATCAGGCCTGTTCATGAAATTCTACGAAGGCTGCCCCATTCTTAAATCTGAAGGTCAGGTCCGCACAAGCAGACTGGCACTAGCCAAACTCACTGCGGCGACACTCAAAAACGGCTTGAATCTTCTGGGGATAGAGCCGCTGCAACGTATGTAACAGCGGCTCGGTATGAAGCATGTGGATATCAGTCACACAGCTCAAGCAGAAGTTTATTCAGTTGGCGGCTGAACCGAGCAGGATCTTCCAGCTCGTGACCTTCCGCCAGGCTTGCCTGATCAAATAACAAAGAGATCAAATCACCAAATCGATCCTCATCCGGCTCATGCTCCAGTTTGTTGATCAGCGGGTGTGCGGGATTGAGTTCAAAGACAGGCTTTGTCTCAGGGACACTTTGACCAGACGCCTGCATGATTCGACGCATTTGCGCCCCCATATCATCCTCATCAAGCGCGAGACACGCGGGGGAATCAGTCAGGCGATGGCTGACACGCGCCTCTTTAATGCGCTCACCAAGACTGGCTTTAACGCGATCAAGCAATGGTTTCATTGCCTGTTCGCGCTTCTCCTGCTCAACTTTTTCCGCCTCGTCATCCAGACGACCAAGATCCAGCTCTCCCCGGGTAACATCCTGTAATGACTTGCCGTCGAATTCATTCAGATGACTCATCAGCCATTCATCAATACGATCGGACAACAACAACACTTCTATGCCTTTCTTGCGGAAGATTTCCAGATGTGGACTATTGCGCGCGGTTTTCGCCGAATCGGCAATCAGGTAATAAATCTTGTTTTGTTCGGGTTGCATTCTTGAGACATAGTCTTCAAGCGTCTGATCCTGCCCCTGACAGTTTTCGTTCGTGCTGGAAAACATCAACAACTTGGCTATTGTTTCGCGATTGGAAAAATCCTCACCTGGGCCTTCTTTAAGTACTTGGCCAAACTCCGTCCAGAATTTTTTATACTTGTCCTTATCGTCAGCCTTTAATTTTCCAAGCATATCCAGTGCACGTTTGGTTAATGCACTGCGCATGGAATCAACAGCCGGATCTTTTTGGAGAATTTCGCGCGAAACGTTTAGTGAGATATCGTTGGAATCAACAACTCCCTTGATAAAACGCAGATACAGGGGAAGAAACTGCTCCGCCTGATCCATAATAAAAACCCGTTGCACGTAGAGTTTAAGACCACGAACACCATCCCGGTTCCACAAGTCAAAGGGAGCACGACCAGGCACAAACAGAAGACTAGTGTATTCCAGCTTGCCTTCAACCTTGTTGTGGCTCCAGTTAAGCGGTTGTTCATAGTCATGAGAAATATGTTTGTAAAACTCGATGTACTCATCTTCTTTCACGTCTGATCGGGGACGGGTCCACAGCGCCTTGGCTGAGTTAACAGCCTCAAACTCTGGCGCAACAGCCTGCGCATCCTCTTCTGGATCTGCTGAAAAATTCTGTTTGGGCAATAGCACCGGTATAGCAATATGATCAGCATACTTTTTAACAATCTGTCGCAGCCGGAAAGCATCCGCAAACTCCAGACTTTCTGGCCGCAGCTTCAGAATAACCGTAGTTCCCCTGCTGGCCTTCTCAACAGTTTCAACGGTGTAGTCCGATTCCCCCTGCGATATCCAATGCACAGCTTCCGCAGCATCCACACCGGCCTTTCTGGTAAACACTTCCACCTCGGAAGCAACAATAAATGCCGAATAAAAGCCGACACCGAACTGTCCAATCAACTGCGAATCTTTTTTCTGATCACCACTGAGATTATTCAGAAATTGTGCCGTACCTGAACGTGCGATAGTGCCCAGATTACTGATCACCTCTTCGCGGGACATGCCGATACCATTGTCGGAGATAGTGACGGTACCTGCGTCCTTATCAAAACTGATCAACACCTTGAGATCAGCGTCATTCTCAAACAATTCCGGATTTGAAAGTGACTCAAATCGAAGTTTGTCTGCGGCATCGGATGCGTTTGAAATCAACTCACGCAGGAAAACTTCCTTGTTGCTGTAAAGTGAATGAATCATCAGCTGCAGCAACTGCTTGGCCTCGGTTTCAAACCCTCTTGTTTCCTTTTTTATCTCTGTCGTCATACAAGTAACCCCTGCAAAATTGTTCTGGCAATAGCATAAAAAAACCCGGTGAACCTTCCGGTTACCGGGTTATTTTATTGGGTCATACTGCGACTTTTTCAAGCCAACAGAATTCAAAACTACGTTAGGACCGGTAGTAGTCTATTGACTCCTGCTTCCGCGCTGCGAGCGCGTCGTGCCGTTCTTTGGAACTGCGGACAAATGTCACGAATTGACCAGCATTGTTAGTACCCAGAGTTTCTGCACGTTGAGCAGCTGCCAAAGCTTCATCAAACCGATCCAGCTCAACCAGTGCTCTTGCCAGTGACAATTGCACTTCGCCCTGATTTTCAAGACCACCGCGATCGAGTGCAGTTTGCATGGCTGTTGCGGCATTTTCGAAATCGCGATTCATCAGGTAAACATACCCGAGGTAATCCCAAGACTCGCCGTCATTTGCCACCTCAGTCAAGCGTTGAGCCGGCTCGAGGGCATGCCCAAATTCGTTCGCCATAATGTACATTTGAGTCAATCGACGCAAATTGGCATCATTTTCCTCAACAACACCCTTTTCAATGCCGTCTTCAAGAATTGTTATCCCACGAGCCGGCGCATCCATCCCCGCCAACGACTGGGAGAGATTCAAGTACTCAGCCTCACTGGAAAAGTATCCTTTGCGGTAACTCAATTCCATGGTTTGAATACGCTTGGCATCATCCTCAAGGTAACCATAGATGGCTGCCAGATTTCGCCAGTCAGAATCTTCATCGAACAAGCCGACCATAGTTCTGGTCACTGCGAGAGCGTTATCGTAGTCTTCAAGCTCGATATACATCAAGTTGAGCAGACCGTAGATATTTTTGCCCAGCTCACGGCCTTCAGCACGCAACATATCCATATGACTGATCAGATGGGGTATCGCCTGCGGGTAGTCTTGTTTGTTGTAGTACGCCAAAGCCAAAATCTGGAATACAGTTGCGTTTTCTTCAACAGAGAGCTCTCTCCACTGATTCAAAATAGTCACTGCTTCGTCGTAGCGCTCTTCAGACGCATAGAGCTGACCGAGCGACAACAGTGCTCGCAGACGGGCATCTTCTCGAAGATTCACAATTTCCAGAATCCTTTCAAAGGTTGCCATGGCATTAGGAATATCATCTGTTGCCAGATAATAGTTGGTATAGAAATTCAGCAGAGTGGATTTCTCAAAATCATTCAGGGTATCGTAACGTTCGTTCAGTTCATCCAGCGCCGTTTTCGCGGACACCAGATCCGGCTGATCAGCAGGATCCTCAGGTGTCATAAGCACTTGAATCTCGGCAATTGCACGATATACACGGTCACTGAGTGTGTCAGAGCTGCGTGTGGGCGGCGGCTGCCTTTGACCCGACTGCTCACCCTGAGCAGCCTGCTGCGCGTACGCCGGCTCAGAGAAGGTAGCCTGAAGGACAACAGCAGACGCTGCCATCATGCCTGCCATCACCAGACCTTTAAGTTTCAAATATGAAGTCGCCATTCATCACTCCTCCAACTGGAAACGGAAAACATATTGTACATTCGGAACTTCAACAGGTTGACCATTCACAACCCGTGGCTGGAATCGGAACCGTTCTGCAGCGCGAATGGATGCCTGATCAAACATACCAGGCGGTTCCGCATCAACCACAGAAACGTCACGAACACCACCTGTATCAGTCACTGTGAACGATACCTGAGCCCATCCCTCGATACCACGCTGAGCAGCTCGGGTTGGATATGTTGGTTGAATGTTAACCAGCGGCAACATTTCACCGTCAGTTGCACCAAGACCAGCGGCACCTATATTCAAATCAAGATCAACATCCACAACATCACGACTGATGTTCAGGCTGTTATCCCCTTCCATATTGATATTACGATCTGGCGCTTCAGGCGGTGGCTGATCAACCTGCTCGATTTCTTCAGGACGCTCAACTTCACGCACCACTTCCATCACAATTTCGGGCATCGTTGCGTCAACGATACGAACAACGTTAACCCGCTCTTCCAACGCACCACCCGTTGCGATAAGCGCTTGCATGAAATAAAACAGTGCGATTGTCACAGCAGCTGCAAAGCCGAATGACATAATCCATCGAATCACAATCATGTTTAGTTCTCCGTTGAGATCGAGACAGCGGAAATATTTGCATCGCGAGCCGCCCGAAGAATTGTCATGACATTCTCATTCTGCGCTGCACGATCACCCTGGATAACAACAGAAGCATTAGGGGTTTCTGCGAGCCTTCTTTCGAAACGAGATCGAATAAAGCGTGGATCGAGCTGTTCACCATCGATCCAAATCTGGCCATCATCACTTATCGCGATCAGGATCAGATCTTTGGATCGGGCTTCCGCTGTTGATGCCTGCGGCTTGGATACATCAATACCGGCCTCTGTGACAAACACTGAGGTGACGATAAAGAAGATCAGCAGGATGAAGACAACATCAAGCATTGGGGTCAGGTCGATCTCCCCAGCCATTTCGTCCTCGCGTTTCCTCATTAAACCTGTTTTCATTATTTTGCCTTTTCAGTATCTGTGAATTTGGCTCAGGCCAAGTTGTCTTCGAGTAGGGCCAAATCACGGTCAACGCGATGTTTTAACCAGTTGTAAGCAAAAATACCCGAAAGAGCTCCCACCATGCCGGCCATCGTCGGGATGGTGGCCTTTGACACTCCACCCGCCATTGACTTGGCATCACCGCCTCCGGTCAAAGCCATCACGAAGAATACTTCGATCATGCCGGTTACAGTACCTAGCAGACCAAGCAGTGGACAAACCACTACTAAAGCCTCAATCATCGGTAACGTAGATCTCAAGTCCAAAGACACTTCCGAAATCATCATATTGCGGATCTGATGAGCACGCCATGAACGCGTGTCAGTCCGACCGGCCCAAGCCGCGAGGGTCTGTTTGACCCTCTTGGAATGGGTAGAGTGCAAATACCAGATACGTTCAAAGATCAATGACCACTTTACAACCAAGAGTATTGCTATCACCCACAATACATCTCCTCCCCTGGCCATAAAGTCGGTTATTGCTTCGTATCCATCGAGAATTGCAAAATACATGAATCCCCCTTAAGCCTTGCTTGAAGAAGCTTCAGATTTTTTTGCAATAATTCCGGTAGCCTGCTCTTCGAGGATATGGATTATGTTGTCACTTTTGCTCTTCACCCATGCATGCATCAAAATACAAGGGATCGCAGCAACAATACCCTGCACGGTAGTCATCAATGCCATGGAGATACCACCTGCCATGATTGTCGGGTCACCAGCACCATAAACTGTGATCTGCTGGAATACCTGAATCATACCCGTCACCGTACCCAGAAGACCCATGAGAGGGGCGATGGTAGAGATGATCTTGATGATCGTGAGCATACGCTCAAGCGCAGGGGTTTCCTGCAAAATTGCTTCACCGAGTTTCAATTCGAGTGTGTCTGTATCTACGTTCGGATTGGACTCTGCAACCATCAAAACCCGACCCAGAGGGTTGTTTTTGTTAGGTTTATCAGCTTTAATCTGCGCATTAACTTTAGCAGATACCAGTGTCAGAACGAATGATCTGAACAAACCAACCAGAACGCCGATGATGCCCAAGCCAACGATTGCAAAACCAATCGGACCTGAGTTATCGCGAACTTGCTCAGCCGCTGTCGGGAAGTTGATCAGGTTAGCCATCAGGCTGCCACCGAGAGCTCCCGTTGGGTCGATACCGACTTTGAGGATGCCTGACTGAGCGCTTTCCAGCATGCCGGCACGCGCTACTATGTCAGCACTCGGCTGTCGCGGCAATACCTGCAAGTGCCCAACCGCGCCGGTGTATGACAGATAGTCACCGTTAGCGATGGCGTTAAATGAACCGATACGGGTGATCGTACGAGTCTCCTGTTCGCCAGAAGGCAAACCCACGATGCCTTCGTACTTAACAACACGCCCGGACTCAACCAGTTCCTGCTGCATATAGAACCAGAAGCGCTCGATTTCATCCACTCGCACCTGTTCAGTATCGCTGGATACGCGGGCGATAAAGTTGTCAAGAAACTCATTACGGCCAGGATATTGAGCGCTGACCAGAGAGTTCTCAAACACTCCGCGGAAGTCGCCCGCTACACCCTGAATGGTACCCAGAAGTTCGTTCAGGTTGGCCCGAACCTCACGCAATTGCGCGCGACGTTCAGTCAACAGTTGACGGTTGGCGTCAAAAACACCCTCGAGCCGAGCGTTCTCAGCTTCTTCTTCAGCAATTCTTGCTTGGGTCTCTTGAACAATCTGCTGCTGCTGATCTACCTGCTGCTGAAAACGCTGTTCGCGTTCACGGGCATCCTGAGACTCCAGTACACGATTTTCTTCTACATTACGGAGCAATTCGCCCAGATTGGCCGCGGGTTGCTGCGCAAAAGCTTGTGTTGACACGGCAAGGAACAGCCCTGTAAAGGAAATGCCTGCTAATTTGATTATGTTCTTCTTCACTGTGCTAACTCCGGCGCAACAATTGGTAGGTCAATAATTTCGGGTGCAACCATGCCGCTTGACACGTTGATTGCAGAACGGACAGCGTTTCGGTACTCAGCAGCATCCAGTGTTACCCACTGACGAGCCTGTGCATCCCAAGCGCCGCTGAGGTTACGGTCTTTGGTCTGGAAAACCAAGGAAACCCTCCCAACACGCAAAACGTCAACGTCACGTTCAACACCATCGATAGTCAACGTTGTTGCGTAAGTCTCGTGCGTGCGGCCGTAGGCGTTCTCAGTCTGGAACAGGACCAGAATCTGACGGAATCGCTCAGCTGTTGAAACATTGGGATTATCGATCGCGTCACGCACGAATTCGATGCGCGCCCTGCGAGCATCCAGATGGAATGGCATATCCAGTTCAATGAACTGCTCCACACCAGCAATCATGCGATTCATCAGCAGCGGTAACTCTTGAGTCACATTTCGCACTTCAGCCACTGACTCAATAATGGTATTGAGTTCCTGCTCCTGAATGGCGACCTGACGACGCCAGTTGGCATTCAACACCAACAGTGCTTCAAGGTTATCGCTTTCGAGTTTGAATTCTTCGAACAGGGAACTTGCTGAGTTCGAGAGACGGTTAATATTCAGTTGAGCCTGTGCTGCTACCTCAGTGGTCTCGGCAACTACATTTTGCGCCCGGTCAAGATCGCTGGTATCAACGTCCTGAGCCTTGGCCGTTCCGATCACCAGCAGCGATGCGAGTGGAACCAGAACTTTAGAAAATATTCGACGGTTTTTCATGTGCCATCCTGTTATTTTATTAAACACCCCGGCGCAACACCGGATGTGACATCTTCTCTTCTTCTTTATTACCCAAAACCTGCCATTAACAGGAGCCGAACGAACTGACTGTCCGGAGGTAAATCCCAAAACAACTACAATCCTTCAGTGCTCTCAGCATTGCACAAATCAAGCCATCAAGTTACCAATTCACCCGAATAATGCCAGCGTGTGTTGATAGGTAACAAAAGCGACCCGGATGAAGCGATTTGGCGTAAATTCAAGGCTCCCTGCCGAATTCTCGATCCAAGACTAACACAGGATGTTTGAATTTTTGAACCTCCCGGAGGAGAAATTTTTACGCCGAACCCTTGCTCTATGCGGCCTTCGCACAGATGCGGGTCACGGGCTCAGTTTGCGCCCGTGACTGGTGCATCACCAACCGGTTACTTCCTTTAACGCTTTGCTGATATCCGCCAGACTACGAACAGTGCGCACACCTGCATCCTGAAGCGCTGCGAATTTCTCATCAGCAGTACCTTTTCCGCCCGAAATAATTGCGCCAGCATGTCCCATACGTTTGCCCGCTGGGGCAGTGACACCGGCAATATAGGACACAACAGGCTTGGTGACATTGGCTTTAATAAAGGCCGCGGCCTCTTCCTCAGCACTGCCACCAATTTCTCCGATCATGACAATCGCTTCTGTTTTCGGATCCGCTTCGAACATCTTCAGAATATCAATAAAGTTTGAACCAGGGATGGGATCACCACCAATACCAACACAGGTAGACTGGCCAAAACCTGCATCCGTGGTTTGTTTTACGGCTTCATAGGTCAATGTACCGGATCGGGAAACGATACCCACCTTGCCGGGCAAGTGAATGTGACCCGGCATGATGCCAATTTTGCATTCGCCTGGCGTGATCACTCCCGGGCAGTTTGGTCCGATCAGACGCACGCCCAGTTCATCACACTTGACCTTGGCATCCAGCATATCCAGCGTTGGAATTCCTTCCGTGATACAAACAATCAGCTTGATGCCGCCGTTGGCAGCCTCAAGGATGGAATCCTTGCAAAAGGCTGCAGGCACATAGATCACGCTGGCATCAGCGCCCGTGGCTTCGACCGCTTCACGCACGGTGTTGAAGACTGGCAAACCCAGATGTGTCGTGCCACCTTTTCCTGGTGTAACACCACCGACCATTTTTGTTCCATAGGATATTGCCTGTTCGGAATGGAAGGTGCCTTGAGAGCCGGTAAAACCCTGGCAGATCACTTTTGTGTCTTTGTTTATCAAAATACTCATTGTTTACCCTCCGCAGCCTTGACGACCTGCTGAGCAGCATCCGTCAAACTTTTTGCCGCGATAATGTTCAGACCGCTGTCAGCCAGTACCTTGGCACCCAGTTCAGCATTATTGCCTTCAAGACGCACAACCACCGGGACTTTTACTCCCACTTCTTTGACTGCTCCAATAATGCCTTCAGCAATCATGTCGCAACGGACAATACCGCCGAAGATATTGACCAGAACTGCTTTAACATTGGTGTCCGACAGAATGATCTTGAAAGCTTCGGTGACGCGGGCTTTGGTCGCGCCGCCGCCCACATCAAGGAAATTGGCTGGTTTACCGCCATGCAGGTTAACGATATCCATCGTTCCCATAGCCAGCCCTGCCCCATTGACCATGCAGCCGATATTTCCCTCCAGCGCCACATAATTCAGTTCAAAACTTGCAGCATGCGCCTCTCGCGGATCATCCTGCGAGGGATCATGCATAGCCTTCAGCTTTGGCTGACGGTACATGGCATTACCATCGATGGTGATCTTGGCATCGAGGCAGTGAAGATTGCCATCAGTCTTGATCACCAGCGGATTGATTTCCAACAGAGCCAAGTCGTAATCAGCGAACAGTTTTCCGAGGCCCATAAAAATCTGGGTAAACTGCTTTATCTGGTCGCCTGACAGGCCCAACTGGAAGGCCAGATCACGACCTTGATAAGGCTGAGGACCTACCAGAGGATCAACAGTTGCTTTAAGAATTTTTTCCGGGGTGTCGTGAGCAACTTTCTCAATCTCGACACCGCCCTCGGTAGAGGCCATAAACACAACACGTCGTGATGAGCGATCCACCACAGCACCGAGGTAAAGCTCTTTGGCGATATCGGTGCAGGCTTCAACCAAAATCTGGTTTACAGGCTGACCATTGGCATCAGTCTGATAAGTCACTAGACGTTTGCCCAGCCAGTTGGCCGCGAAGGACTTGGCATCTTCGCGGTTTTTGATCAGCTTGACACCTCCGGCCTTGCCCCGACCACCTGCATGTACCTGGGCCTTAACGACCCACATATCACCACCTATCTTGTCACAGGCATCGGCCGCAGCTTCGGGTGTATTCACCGCAAAACCTTTCGACACCGGGAGCCCGTACTCAGCAAACAGCTGCTTTCCCTGATATTCGTGTAGATTCATTCGTTATTTCCTCTGAAAAAAAAGCGCATGAATCAGTTGCGCTTACGTTTATTGACAGCGTGAATGGCATGTCCACCGACGGCCAAAGCTGCTTCGTGTACTGCTTCCGACAAGGCCGGGTGTGAGAACATAGTTAATGCGATATCTTCGGCACTGGCGCTGAACTCCATTGCAATGACGATTTGTTGCACCAAGTCCGCAGCACTGGGGCCAAATATGTGGCAACCCAGAATCCGATCCGTCTTGGCGTGAGCGATCAGTTTAACCAGACCTACAGACTCGTTGGCCGCCATTGCGCGACCATTGATGCTGAACGGGAATGTACCAACATTGTACTCAACCCCTTCATCTTTCAGTTGTTGCTCAGTTTTTCCAACCCAGGCAAGTTCAGGATGCGTGTAGATAACAAACGGCACCAGGTCGTAATTCACCTGGGTCTTTTTGCCGGCGATGCGCTCGGCAACCATCACACCCTCTTCCATGCCCTTGTGAGCCAGCATCGGACCTCTGACCAGATCGCCAGCAGCCCAGACACCCGGAACCGCGGTGGCACACTGATCATTTACTTTGATGAATCCACGCTGATCAACGTCAACACCACAGTCTTCTGATAACAAACCAGCAGAACAGGGACGTCGACCGACTGCAACAATCAATTTGTCAAAAACAATTTCCTGTTCACCGTCTTTATCGGTGTAAGAAACCGTCACGGTTTTAGTTGTTTCCGAATTGATTTTACTGCCGGTCACTTTGCTGGAGAGTTTGATATCCAGCCCCTGCTTTGTAAATTCTTTGTGTGCCTCTTTTGCAAGCTGCACATCCACTGCAGGCAAAAACACATCAGCGGCTTCGAGAACAGTCACCTGCGCGCCCAGACGCGCCCAGACGCTGCCAAGCTCCAGGCCAATCACACCAGCGCCAATAACGCCCAATCTTTGTGGTACTTCAGTAAATTCGAGCGCGCCCGTTGAGTCGACAATAACGTCCTGATCAACCGGTGTGGGTGGAATCTTGATTGGTTCAGAACCTGCCGCCAGAATTATATGATCGGCTTCCAATTCCTGTGTTGAACCATCAGCAGCGGTGACCAACACCTTTTTGCCTTTCAGAAGTTTGCCTGTACCTTGGATACCCTCGACCTTGTTTGCCGCAAACAGACCTTTAACACCTTGAGTCAACTGTTTGACGATATTTGCTTTGCGATCGATCATCGCCGGCACATCAATGCCCAACTTATCCATGGTAATGCCGTGGATAGCAAAACTTTTTTTGGCTTCAGAATACTTGTGTGATGAATCAAGCAGCGCTTTGGAGGGGATACAACCAACATTGAGACAGGTTCCGCCATAAACCGGATCGTTTTTGTCATCATGCCATTTCTCAACACACGCTGTTTTCATTCCCAACTGTGCGCATCGAATCGCGGCAACATAACCCGCTGGCCCGGCACCTACCACTAACACATCAAATTTTTTGCTCATTTTAGTTCCCTGTCTAAAGGCATTCAGTTACTGACTCGCTAAACGCAAGAGCCACAGCCTGTTTAACAGCTGTGGCTCACGCCGAGCGAAGGCTGGACAAACAAGTGTCTTGTTCAGCCATGTCTGGTGAGTCTTAAATCTCCAGTAAAATGCGAGCAGGATCTTCAAGCAGATCCTTGATGGTCACCAGAAACTGGACTGCTTCTTTGCCATCAATCATGCGGTGATCGTAAGAAAGTGCCAGATACATCATTGGCAGAATTTCGACTTTGCCGTTAACAGCCATTGGACGCTCCTGGATTTTATGCATCCCCAGAATGGCAGTTTGTGGCGGGTTGAGTATGGGTGTTGATAACAGTGAACCGAACACACCACCATTGGATATGGTGAAGGTGCCACCCGTCATTTCATCGATCGAAAGTTTTCCATCCTGCGCTTTAATTCCGAATTCGCGGATCTTGCCTTCTACTTGGGCGAGGCTCATGTGATCGGCGTTACGCAGCACAGGTACAACAAGCCCACGCGGAGATGATACAGCGACCCCGATATCCTGATAGCCGTGATAAACGATATCACTACCATCGATGGAGGCATTGACTGCTGGATATCGTTTCAGTGCTTCGACACTGGCGCGCACAAAAAATGACATGAATCCGAGACGAACGCCGTCGTGAGCCTTTTCAAACTGATCTTTGTAGCGGGCTCGCAGCGCCATAACGGGCGCCATATTTACTTCATTAAAGGTTGTCAGCATAGCTGTAGTTTGTGACGCTTGTAGCAGACGTTCAGCTACTTTGGCACGTAAGCGACTCATTGCCACACGTTCTTCAACACGGCCTGATGACAGATCAGCACCGGCGGGCATTTCACGAACTGAAGGCGCTGCACGTGGGGCATCGATGGCGCCCAGCACATCTTCTTTGGTGACACGACCAGCTTTACCAGTGCCGCTTATCTGATCAGCTTTCAGGCCATGCTCCTCCGCAAGCTTCTTGGCAGCAGGGCTGAGTACAGGAGTTTCAGCGCTGACTGGCTCGACACGCGAAGCTGCAGCTGCGACAACGACCGGTGCCTCGCTACCTGCGCCTTCTTTCACCAGGGCAATCAATTCATTACTGACAATAGTGTCGCCGGATTGTTTGACAATTTTTTCCAGGATGCCGTCAGCGGGTGACACTACTTCAATAACCACTTTATCGGTTTCGATGTCTACCAGCAGCTCGTCGCGCTTGACCGCGTCACCGGGCTTCTTGTGCCAACTTGCGATGGTGCCATCAGGCACTGATTCCGGCAGCTGTGGTGCTTTAATTTCAATAGACATGTTTAGTCCTTTATGTTCAAAAATTTGTTTTTTTAGATCCTGAGATCATATTTGCAAAACAGCCTTACTTAGCCTGGCCTAACGCCAGCTCAAGGAATGCCCGCAGTTGTTGGTTATGCAACTCAGGGTATCCTGCGGCTGGTGCTGCTGACGCTTCACGACCTGCGTATCGCAGGTTCACTGACAGTCCAAGCGACTGAATCACATTACGCATGTGGTGCTGGCTTGAATACCAGGCCCCCTGGTTCATAGGCTCTTCCTGACTCCAGACAATATCCGAAACATTGGCATACTGCTTGATTGCTGCTCGCAGATCATCCTCAGGGAATGGATAAAGTTGTTCCAGTCGGATGATAGCAATGTTCTTCAGCCCGCGATTGCGCCGTTCGGCACGAAGATCGTAAAACACTTTACCCGAGCACAAAATGACACGATCGACTCCGGATGGCTGGATATCACTATCTGTTTCGCCAATAACCACCTGGAACGAACCGTTTGCCAACTCCTCAAGCGTTGCAGTTGTTTCCTTATGACGCAACAGACTCTTGGGCGACATTACCACAAGGGGCTTGCGTAGCGGGCAAAGAACCTGGCGGCGCAGCATGTGGAAGACCTGAGCCGAGGTAGTAGGAAGGCACACTTGGATGTTCTGTTCCGCGCACAGCTGCAGGAAACGCTCAAGGCGCGCGGAGGAATGCTCAGGCCCCTGCCCTTCGTACCCGTGTGGGAGCAACATGGTCAGCCCGCATAGTCGCTGCCATTTTTGTTCACCACTGGTTATAAACTGATCAATAACGACCTGCGCGCAGTTGGCAAAATCACCAAATTGCGCTTCCCAGATAACCAGTGCATTAGGTGCTGTTGTTGCGTAACCGTATTCGAATGCCAGCACCGCAGCCTCGGATAACAACGAGTCGTATATGCTGAACATCTTTGGATCGCTGACCAGTGATCTCAAGGGTACATATTCGTCTTCGCTGTTCTGATCCCGCAACACCGCGTGCCGATGCGAGAAAGTGCCGCGGCCCACATCCTGCCCGGTCAACCTGACGCGATTGCCAGTGGTAAGAATACTGGCATAAGCCAGAGTCTCGGCGAATCCCCAGTCAATAGCCAACTCACCTGCGGCCATTTTGCTCCGGTCATCTGCAAGCTTCTGGACCTGACGGTGCAAAGTAAGGTTTGCGGGCAGCGTCGTGATCTTCTTAGCCAGTGCCTGCAGAGTTTCAAACTTGATGCTGGTGTTGTAATGCGAAGACCAGGTGTGGCCGAGATAAGGGTTCCAATCGACGAACATTTCAACATTGGGTTCTTTGATCAAACTCTTCACTACGTGGGAGCCCGTATCCAATGCGCTACGGTATGAAGTATTAAGTTCTTCAACTTCAGAAGCAGTTACCACACCTTCGGCCATCATCCGATCAGCATACAACGCGCGTGTCGTCGGCATCTGCCGGATTTTATTGTACATCACCGGCTGCGTAGATGATGGCTCATCGGTTTCGTTGTGACCGCGGCGACGGTAACAAACCAGATCGATAACAACATCTTTCTTGAATTCATAACGGAAATCGAGGGCCAGCTGAGTAACAAACAGAACCGCTTCCGGATCGTCGGCGTTAACATGAAAAATCGGCGCCTGCACCATTTTTGCCACATCGGTACAATACTCAGTAGAGCGCGCATCATCGCGGCGATTGGTTGTAAAACCAACCTGATTATTGATGACAATATGAACCGTGCCACCTGTCCCATATGCGCGAGTCTGGGACATCTGGAATGTTTCCATTACCACTCCCTGGCCCGCGAATGCCGCGTCACCATGGATGCTCAGTGGCAACACCGTGTGCCCCAGCGAATCCTTGCGACGATCCTGGCGAGCACGCACAGAGCCTTCCACGACCGGGGATACGATCTCCAGATGCGAGGGATTAAACGCCATCGCCAGGTGTACTTCGCCACCGGGCGTCATTATGTTGGATGAAAACCCTTGATGATATTTCACATCACCTGAGCTTTTGTATTTTGCTCGACCTTCGAACTCGTTGAAGAGATCTGCCGGGTTTTTGCCCAAAATATTGACCAGCATGTTGAGTCGACCGCGGTGCGCCATACCGATGACAACTTCTTTTACACCGTAACTACCAGCACGCTGAATGAGCTCGTCTACCAATGGAATCAGGCTCTCGCCACCTTCCAGACCAAAACGCTTGGTTCCCGGATATTTGGAATCCAGATGTTTTTCCAAACCTTCAGCGGCACTCAGCCGCTCCAGAATATGACGCTTTACATCAGTTTTAAACGCAGGATTACCGTGCTTGGGCTCGATGCGTTTTTGAATCCAGTGCTTTTGCGCAAGATCTACGATGTGCATGAATTCATAGCCGATCGAACCGCAGTAAATACGCTCCAGCACATCAACTATTTCGCGCAGCGTCGCCGTATCGCGATTGATTTGCAGTGATCCGGTCTGAAATACCGTGGAATTATCGGCAAGGGAAAGGTTGTGAAAATCAAGTTCAAGGTCAGGAACTCTTTCCCGGTGCATAAGGGACAGCGGATCAAGTTTTGCCTTCTGATGGCCGCGAACACGGTACGAACTGATCAGATGGAGAACCTGTACCTGTTTGTTTTCATGTTCAGAATTTACAACAACATCATTGCTGAGGAGAGGCTTGAATCGACTGGTTTTACCGAGTACTTTGAAGTACTCCTGAACTTCCCGATGTGAAACATCAACTGAATTTTGTTCAGTTATTCTGGGCAGTGTGTCGAAGTAGTTTCGCCACTCATCTAATACCTGACCAGGATCCTTCAGGTACTGATCGTAGAGTTGCTCGACGTATTCAGCGTTGCCACCTGACAGATGGCCGCTATTCCACATTAACTCCATTATGCTGTTGTGCATTTTTTTTGATTCCCTGGTTGACAAAACCGGCGGATCGGATAAGGCCTCGTGAGCCCGTCCGCCGCCGGTTCTTTGTAATATATTAGTTTCAGACACCACGCTGTAGCAACATATGGCGAATATGGCCAATTGCTTTTGTCGGATTCAGCCCTTTCGGACAAACGGCTACGCAGTTCATGATACCTCTGCAACGGAACACGCTAAACGGGTCTTCCAGCCCGGACAGTCTTTCCTCTGTTGCATTATCACGGCTATCCGCCAGAAAACGATAGGCTTGAAGCAATCCTGCTGGCCCGATGAATTTATCTGGATTCCACCAGAACGATGGACAGTTTGTACTGCAGCATGCACACAGAATACATTCGTACAAACCATCAAGCTTTGCACGGTCCTCTGGAGATTGTAAACGCTCAATAGCCGGGGTCGGGGTGTTATTGATGAGGAATGGCTTCACCTTCTCGAACTGCTTGTAGAAGATGCTCATATCAACCACCAGGTCTCTGATGACCGGTAATCCAGGCAGAGGACGTAACACCAACTTACCGTTTTTAACAACGGAAGAGACCGGTGTGATACACGCCAGGCCATTGGTGCCATTGATATTCATGCCGTCTGAACCACAAACCCCCTCCCGACATGAGCGCCGATAGGTAACGGACGAGTCTTCTCGTTTAATCAACTCAAGCACATCAAGAACCATGAGATCCCGGCCTTCAGGCAACTCAATTTGATAATCGCGCATGGTCGGCTTGGTATCTGTTTCAGGGTTATAGCGATAAACACTCACTAACACGATGATTCACCTTTATTCAAAATCATTGACGCCTGAGTTCAGGCAGCAAAATCATTAATAGGTTCTGATCTTGGGCTCAAACTTTTCCACGGTCTTCGGAGAGAAATTCACTGCTCGCTTGGTAACCTTCCGATCAGTGGGGTGGTATAGAGAATGGCAAAGCCAATTCTCATCGTCACGCTCTTGATAATCCTCGCGCGCGTGCGCACCACGGCTTTCGGTTCTGGCGCCTGCCGCCAAGGCTGTAGCTTCTGCAACTTCAAACAGATTCTCTAACTCCAAAGCCTCAATGCGCGCTGTGTTAAAAGCATTGCTTTTGTCAGAAAGATGCACATTGGCAATACGGGGACGCAGCGCCTCCAGCTTTTTGATGCCATCGCTCATAAATTCGCCGGTGCGGAAAACACCGAAATAATTCTGCATGATGGTCTGCAGTTCAGCTCGAAGCTCTGCTACCTTTTCACCGCTTCCAGAGCTGTTTAATCGGTTCAGTCGCGCCTGTGCCTGCTCGATATCGGATTCCGATGCTTTACGATGCTCAATGCCCTGAGTCAGCATGCTCTCGATATGCTTGCCTGCCGCACGACCGAAGACCACCAGATCCAGTAATGAATTTCCACCCAACCGGTTCGCTCCGTGCACAGATACACAGGCTGCTTCGCCGACCGCAAACAGACCATGAATCAATACGTCTTCACCCTGGGCATTTTGCCGGATAGCTTGGCCGTTTACGTTTGTTGGTATTCCGCCCATCATGTAATGACAGGTTGGAATAACCGGAATGGGCTCTTTAACTGGATCCACGTGTGCGAATGTTCGAGACAATTCCAAAATGCCTGGCAGCTTCTCGTTCAATACCTTTTCCCCAAGGTGGTCCAGCTTCAACAAAACGTGATCGCCGTTGGGACCGCATCCTTTGCCGGCGATAATTTCCTGGATCATGGATCTGGCAACAACATCCCTACCCGCCAGATCCTTGGCGTTTGGAGCGTAACGCTCCATGAATCGCTCACCATCCTTGTTAATCAGATATCCACCTTCTCCACGACAACCTTCAGTCACAAGCGTGCCTGCGCCGTAAATGCCTGTGGGGTGAAACTGCCACATCTCCATATCCTGCATGGGATAACCGGCGCGAAGCGCCATGCCCACGCCATCACCAGTATTAATCAGGGCGTTAGTGGTAGAGGCGTAAATTCGGCCAGCACCACCTGTTGCAAGTACGGTTGCTTTCGCGCGAACGTACACCGTCTCACCAGTTTCGATACATATCGCGATCACACCAACAACAACGCCATCCTGATTGCGCACCAAATCAGTGGCATACCATTCATTAAAAAAGACTGTTTCGTTCTTCAGGTTGCCTTGATAAAGCGTATGCAACAAAGCGTGCCCTGTCCTGTCCGCCGCGGCACAGGTGCGAGCAGCCTGACCGCCTTTGCCAAAATCTTTTGACTGCCCACCAAAAGGACGTTGGTATATACGACCATTTGCAGTACGCGAGAACGGAAGCCCCATGTGTTCCAACTCAAAAACCGTCTGTGGACCTTCACTGCACATGTATTCGATTGCTTCCTGGTCTCCGATGTAATCGGAACCTTTTACGGTGTCGTACATGTGCCAACGCCAATCATCATTCGGGTCATCGCTGGCGATCGCGCAAGTAATACCACCCTGGGCAGAAACAGTATGAGAACGGGTCGGAAAGACTTTACTAATGACAGCAGTCTTATATCCAGACTGTGATAACTGCAGAGAGGCACGCATGCCGGCACCACCGCCGCCCACTATCAATGCATCAAACGAAATTGTACGCATACCGCTCATTTAAAGACCCCACAGAATCTGAACACCCCAAACGAGGTAGACGAATATCAGCAACACACAAGCAGCCTGAAATAAAAAACGGATCACGGTATTCTTTGGCCCCAATAACCCCTCTGTCAGGTAATCTGTTGCGACAGTCCACATACCTATCCACGCATGTGCACACATGGACAGCAATGCGGCGATACTCGCGACCCGCATCCAGGTAGTACTGAATAACGCCTTCCACTCTGCATAACCCAACTCAGGTGACAGCAGCATGTAAGCTAGAAGTCCGACAAAATACAGCCCGAGAATGACAGCGCTGACCCGCTGAATCACCCATTCGGACACGCCACTGCGTCCAAAACTGGTGACATTCTTTACCATAACCATACCCCCGCTAACACAATTGCTATCACCGATATAATCACAACAAGTTTGGCGCTAGTTTTTGCACCCTCCAGGGTTTCACCGATACCCATATCCATAATCAGGTGTTTCACTCCAGCAATCAGGTGATACAGAAGCCCGGCAAGGATTCCCCAGACAACCACCTTGACAAGCGGCGCAGTAAGCCAGTTCTGCACATCCGTGAATCCCCTCTCTGATTGCAAAGAAGAAGATAACAACCACAGCAACACAAAAACCCCGCCAAACACGACGACGCCTGAAATTCGATGCAAAATTGATGTGATTGCCGGTAGGGGTAGACGAAGGGTTTTGAAATCTAGATTTACAGGTCTTTTGTCTTTCACAATTCGCCAATTTATATAGAATAGAGCCCGCTAACGGGCGCAGTTAGTGTTTCGAGCACTGCCTGATCAGCTGATCTGCTGCAATGCCCACCACCGGAGTGTCTGAACCATCCATACCGTCTCTACGGGCAACCCGCTGCTTCGGTTCAGGCGCTTCGTCAACGAACCCAGTACCGCTGGGGTACTGAGCTTGTGGGCGCAGAGTATATTCTCATAGTATAGCGAATACAATAAATCGGACCACCTCTATAGCAGCTTGCCCGGCTTTAATGACAATATAATGTCAATCACAATATTTTAGAATACCTGAGAGTGAACAAGCTCAGCTTTGTGGTACAGTACCGGCTCTAATGCTGGCGCCCGGCTCAAATAAGCAAAAATGACGGCCTAAATTCTTGATCCGAATTGTTTTCGAACCATAATCGCCAGAAGCAGGAAGATTATCAGTCAGGAGTAGAATATGAGTGACAAAAAAGCCCGCATCAGCCTGGCTGGCAACCAGGATTCGATTGAGCTACCAGTTTTGAATGGCAGTATTGGCCCCGACGTTATTGATGTTCGAAGTCTGGTCTCCCACGGAGTGTTTACCTACGACCCCGGATTTATGTCGACTGCATCGACTGAATCGTCTATCACTTATATAGATGGTGATGAGGGTATGTTGCTACATCGCGGCTATCCGATTGACCAACTTGCCGATCACTCTGATTATCTGGAAACCTGCTACCTTCTGCTTCATGGTGAATTGCCCAACCCGACTGAAAAGAAGTCTTTTGTGGCGGAGATAACGCGTCACACCATGGTCGATGCACAGATAGCACAACTGCTCAACGGCTTCCAAAGAAACGCCCATCCGATGGCAGTGTTGATTTCACTTACTGGCGCACTTGCCGCTCTTTACCACGAAGGCCTTGATGTTGATGATCCTGTACACCGCCGATTAGCCGCTATCCGATTGATCGCCAAAATGCCAACACTGGCAGCAATGATCTACAAGCATTCGATTGGTCAACCCATCATGGGGCCTGTCAACGCTCTGAATTATTCAGAAAACTTCCTGCATATGATGTTCGGGGTACCTGCCGAAGGTCCGTCTGTGAGTCCGGTTCTGGCAAAAGCCATGGATGTGATATTCCTGCTGCATGCTGACCATGAACAGAATGCTTCAACGTCAACAGTGCGGCTTGCGGGTTCAACTGGGGCGAATCCTTATGCGTGCATCGCGTCTGGCATCGCAGCATTGTGGGGCCCGGCACACGGCGGGGCTAACGAAGCAGTGCTGAAGATGCTGAATGAAATCGGCGACGAATCCCGGATAGAAGAGTTTATCGCCAGAGCAAAGGATAAAGACGATCCTTTCCGACTGATGGGTTTTGGTCACCGCGTGTATAAAAACTTTGACCCTCGCTCCAAAGTGATGCGAAAAATTTGTGATGAAGTTCTTGCGGATCTTGGGGTGGAAAATGACCCTCTTTTCCGGATAGCGCGTCGACTTGAAAAAATCGCACTCGAAGATCAGTACTTTATAGACAGAAAACTGTACCCCAATGTCGATTTCTACTCAGGCATTATCCTGAAAGCGATTGGAATACCCATGGGCATGTTCACGGTTGTTTTTGCACTTGGGCGAACCCCAGGCTGGATTTCACATTGGAATGAAATGCTGAGTGGTGCATACAAAATAGGACGACCACGCCAATTGTACAGGGGCGCGCCAAGACGCGATTATCCCTTGTTCTGAAGCCTATCCAGCGGGGTTGAACAATATAAACGCTAAAATAAAAAGGCCGACAAGAATGTCGGCCTTTTTATTTGTCACCTAAACACATAATTTGGTGGAGCTAAGCGGGATCGAACCGCTGACCTCAACACTGCCAGTGTTGCGCTCTCCCAGCTGAGCTATAGCCCCTTATTTCTGCTATCCGTGCAACCTGTAAGGGCCGGCTGAGTCGGTCCTGCTGCAAAGACCGCGCATTCTAGGCATGCCACTTTGATATGTCAATGCCTTGATTCTTGAATGAAGTCAGGCTTGCACCGGCCTCACATAATTCTCCAACTCACGCAAAACTCTCTCCAGGTCCTTGGCCTCTTTTTTGGAGACACCACCTAGTATATCAATCGCATGTCGAAGACGGGCGCGGCTTACATCCAATCCGAGAATGAACATAGCATCAATCACTGATGTTGATACTGCCTTACCGGTAATTGCGATGAACAGCGGAAACAACGTTTCTCGAATCCTGATATCCAGAAACTGAGAGAGCGTCTGACAGAGCTGCTCGACGCCTTCGCGTGACCATTCAGGTAACTGCTCAAGTTGCCATACAGTCAATTGCAGAATTTTTTTGCAGTCATCTGATGTCAGTTGTTTGTGTTTAAAATCAGCATCAGAAACCGGCAGTAGCCCACTCAGAAAGAATCCCGCCAAAGGAATTACGTCACTTAATCGCTCCACTCTATCCTTCAGCAACGGGATGATTCGCGAAATCCTCACCGGATCAAAAGCCCATTGAGAAAATGCGGCCACGAAGTCTTCAACGTCAAGATTCTCACGTATATACTTTCCATTCAGCCAGTCCAGCTTCTCAACGTCAAAAACCGGCCCCCCCAGCGATACTCTGTCAATATCAAATGCGGATTGCATCTCCTCGATTGAGAATTTTTCACGCCCGTCCGGCATAGTCCAACCCATCATACCCAGATAATTTATGAGCGCTTCAGGCAAGTACCCCATATCCTTATAGTAAGAAATGCTCGTTGGATTCTTGCGTTTGCTGAGCTTACTTTTGTCAGGGTTACGCAGCAATGGCATATGACAGAACTGTGGAGGCTGCCAACCGAAGTGTTGGTACAACAACAAGTGTTTAGGTGTGGAGTTAATCCATTCCTCACCCCGGATCACATGGGTTATCTCCATGAGGTGATCATCAACAACATTAGCAAAATGGTAAGTCGGCAAATGATCAGACTTCATCAACACTTGCATATCAATTTGTTCCCACGCGATACGAATTTCCCCCCGCAAGCGATCAGTGAAAACACAATCCCCCTCTTCGGGCACCTTCATGCGAACAACATAGGGCTGCTTCTCAGCGCGTTTCTTCTGCACTTCTTGCTCGCTCAGCAACAGGCAATGGCCGTCATAACCAGGTGTCTGGCGATTTTCAGTTTGGCTCACTCTAAGCGCATCCAGACGTTCAGCAGTACAAAAACAACAGAACGCCTGGCCATTTTCCAATAGCACTTCGATATGTGCCCTATAGATATCACTGCGCTGACTTTGACGATATGGCCCATGTGGACCACCGACATCCGGGCCCTCATGCCAGTCGAGCCCCAGCCAACGCAAAGCCTTCAGGATGTCCTGTTCAGAACGTGCGGTACTGCGTGTCTGATCCGTGTCCTCAATTCGAAGTATGAACTCGCCCTCATGCTGCCTTGCAAAGCAACGATTGAACAAAGCGATGTAGGCAGTCCCCACGTGGGGATCTCCCGTTGGGGACGGAGCAATTCGTGTACGAACCTTGGCCATAGGTCTCCTGTCTGGCGTGTATCTGTTTAACGCTGATCAAAACAGAATTATACGTTATGCACTGTTATTGCTCCACGATACAAACTGCTTTGTTATAATCCTCTGCCCATTTAGGCTCACACCAATCAGCAACAACTCACACGATTCAGGTATTGCCCGGTGCAAACATCCGTCAGTAAAAATTCTAACTCCTCACCTACGCTTCAGGCTGGGGTTATATCACACCGATTTTGTGTCGCCCCGATGCTGGATTGGACAGACAGGCATGAACGGTATTTTCTGCGCCTGTTAAGTCATCATGCCCGACTCTATACAGAAATGGTGACTACAGGTGCTCTTCTGTTTGGTGATACAAAGCGCCACCTTGATTTTAGCCCTCAAGAACACCCGCTTGCCCTGCAATTAGGAGGTAGCGATCCTGAGGCGCTGGCCAAGTGTGCACAACTGGCTAACCAATGGGCCTATGATGAAATTAACCTGAATATTGGCTGCCCAAGTGACAGAGTTCAGTCAGGTAAATTTGGCGCTTGCCTGATGGCAGAACCTGAACTTGTTGCCAAATGTATTGTTGCCATGAAAAACGTTACAGATATTCCGGTCACGATAAAATCAAGAATTGGTATCGACGAGCACGACAATGATGCGTTTTTGTCGCAATTCATGCAGGCTGCTCATAATGCCGGGTGCAGGATTTTTATCGTGCATGCACGCATTGCAGTATTGGCAGGTCTGAGCCCTAAACAGAACCGTGAAATACCACCATTGAACTATGACAGGGTTGCTCGAATGAAGGAGACATTTCAGGATAGCCTGATCGTTCTAAATGGAGGCATCAACTCGCTGGAGCAGGCGCAACAACTATTGCATATATTCGATGGTGTCATGCTAGGCAGAGAAATTTATCATAATCCATATCTGCTGGCTCAAGTCGATCAGCGCTTGTTTGATGCCGATACCGAATCGCTGACACGACGCGAAGTAATGAAAAAATTTATACCCTATGTTCGTGATCAACTGCAGGCAGGGGCAGCATTGCAACACATGACCCGTCATATCCTTGGCTTGTATAAAGGCCAGCCCGGTGGCAGACTTTTCAGACGTCATCTCAGCGAAAATGCATGGAAGAAACACGCGGGCATCAGTGTCCTTGAAGATGCATGCGCACTTGCGGAATCTAACTAAAGCAGGGGATTTTTTAATGATTGTCAGTATAAAAAAAATTTTTGAAAATCAGCTTAAGTTTCAATCAACAGAGACACCTGCACTGAAAAACCATCGTCTGCAACTGGCCAGTGCTGCACTGATGATTGAGCTGCTAAAGACAGACCGGCACATCGATGAGCGTGAGA
>CANHAR010000014.1 GCA_947458495.1 Gammaproteobacteria bacterium
GACATTGTGTTGGCATATTGATGGCGCGCCGCTCGCTGCTGCCAACACCTGTCAACTGCGTATCAGTGATTCCAGTAGACATTTGCTCATTTTTTGATCCCTCCGTCCCCAAGCTGGTCCCCAAGCTGGTCAAGCTGGTCGTCCCCAAAAAGCCGATCACCGACACGATTTTGGGGATGACGTCGCCGGCGCGGCGGATGATGACTCGGTCGCCTATGTACAGGCCGAGGCGGGCGATTTCGTCCATGTTGTGCAGCGTGGCGTTGCTAACGGTGACGCCGCCCACAAACACGGGTTCCAGGCGCGCAACTGGCGTAATGGTGCCGGTGCGCCCAACCTGAAACTCAACATCCCGCACCAGCGTGGACGCTTCCTCAGCGGGGAATTTGTAGGCCATGGCCCAGCGCGGGGTGCGGGCATTGCTGCCCAGTTCATTCTGCAATTTGAGGCTGTCAACCTTGATCACCGCGCCGTCAATTTCATAGTCGAGCGTTGGGCGCTTGCGCAGCAATTCCTGAGCATAGTCCAGAAAAGCCTGCTGCCCTTGCACCACCGATCGTTCGGGATTTAATGGCAAACCCCATTGCCCCAGACGGGTCAGCACGCCGCTGTGGGTTTCGCCACCTACTCTTGTCAACTCAATTGCATTGCCGCCAGAAGACATCTGATCATTTTTTGATCTCTCCGTCCCCAAATAAGCCGTCCCCAGATATGCGAAAAAGCGCAGGGGGCGTTGGGCGGCGATGCGCGGGTCGAGCTGGCGAAGGGTGCCGGCGGCGGCGTTGCGCGGGTTGACGAAGATGCGGCCGTCTTCGCTGCGGGCAGCGGCGTCGTTCATGGCGGCAAAGCCGGAGCGGGTCATGTAGATTTCGCCGCGCACTTCAAGGCGTGCGGGTAGGTCATCGCCAGTCAGTTTCAGCGGGATGTTGCGGATGGTGCGTACGTTGTGGGTTATGTCTTCGCCGGTGATACCGTCGCCGCGGGTGGCCGCTCGCACCAGCAGACCGTCGATGTAGAGCAAGCTCACAGCGACACCGTCTATTTTTGGTTCACAACTGTAGGTCGGGATAGCGCCTTCGTGTGCGTCCAGGCGCTTCAGGATTCGCGCTTCAAAGTCGGCGAGGTCGCTGTCGTTGAACACCTTTGCCAGCGACATCATCGGTTCGTCGTGTGTCACCTGCACAAACGACGACAGTGGCTGGTCGCCCACTCGTTGCGTTGGGGAGTCCGGCGTGATGAACTCGGGATATTGCTGCTCTAGCGCAGCCAGTTGATCAAAGAGCTTGTCGTAATCCGCATCAGGGATTTCCGGCGCATCGTGCTGGTGGTAACGCGCGTTGTGGTACTGCACAACGTTGCGCAGATCAGCGATTTTTTGTGCCGGCGTTGTTGCTACTGGTGTTGCTGCTGGTGTCGGCACATGCCCTTGCGCCGCAGACATCAGCAAAGAAGTGCTACCCGCCCCTTCTTTGCTGCCACCCGTATGATCATCATCAAATAAATCGCCCGCCACGCGCTTGTTCATGACTTATTTCTGTCGTGGATTCTTGCTATTTTTTAACTGCTGCAGATCAAAATCCCGAATGCGTTGACGATAGTGCTCAACTGTTTGTGCAGTCATCACCGAGCGATTGTCGTCTTTCAACTCTGCATCCAACACCGACTGTACATGTTTTGCCGTCGCCAGCATCTGCTCAAATGCCAGCAAGTTGTTGGCGACATTGGGCAGCGTCATAAAGAAGCAGACACCCTGTGTACTGAAATCACTGATGTCATTGAGATCAAATGTGCCCGGATTCAGCGCGTTTGCCACGCTGAATAACACCGGACCGCCTTTGCGATCCGCGTGTCGATGGAAAATGGACATCTCACCAAAGCGCAGACCGGCTCCCAACAGAATCGGCAACAATTCATCACCCTGGATGGAAGTCTTCGGGCGCGCCATGACGTTGATGACCAACACCTGGCTGTATCCAGGATCCTTATCGCCATCGTCCAACGGCATATCCAGACTCAGCTGATTCTCCCGTGCGCTTCGTGCAGTCTTATTTGATGTGGCACGTGGCGCTGTCGCAGCGCGACCATCTGCTACTGGACGACTATCCGAATAAGGTGATTGGCTTGCGGCGGCCGAAGCGGCAGTGACTGGCGCAGCTGCAATCGGGTCAGCTGGCACAGAATCGACTCCAAATCGATGACCCGCATAAGGACTCTCGCCATACTTGGCGACCCTCCTTTCCTGCTCGGTCATTGGCGCCTGATAATGCTGCTCTGCAGGCTCAATGTCAGATTGATATTCTTCGTAGTATTCATCGGCGTAGCCCGTATCGGCAGTCTCACCTGCATGACCGTCACGATGTTGCCGCTGGTAATGCTCCGAAGAATCCTGCTGGAATTCTTCCTGGAATTCATCCTGATACTCATCACGCTGTGCGCTTGCAGTTGCACTGCGCAGATCATCGCCACGCGAGCGATCAACCGCGTAATCGTCAAGCGGATCAGCATAATCATCCATATCGTGAAGATCGTCAGCACGCTGAGCTACCTTCGGCTGTGGCTGTGGCTGCTGCTCTGGCGGCTGCTCTGACCCCCGCGCACGGCTCGCGGCCACACCCGCGGCGAGTTTGCCAAATGCCGCGCCGGCCCAACTCATAAAACGCTTGGGCGCAGACTCTTGCTCCTGTTCCAGCGCGCTTTGTCGGCGTTGCTGGTCCTCATCCTCAAAGAGGTCATCTATCTGGTCTTTTTTATCCACGGCGGCAAAGGAATCCACGGGTTGAGGTTGCGGTTCAGGTTCTACTTCCAGCTCTGATTCAAACTCAGGCAGGGGCTCTTCTTCATCTTCATCCAGGTCTTTCTGGTCAGGCGCTGCGTCAACGGCTGCTGCAGGTTCTGGCTCTAACTCTGGTTCTAACTCTGGTTCTAACTCTGGTTCTAACTCTGGTTCTAACTCTGGTTCTAACTCTGGTTCTAACTCTGGTTCTGGTTCTGGTTCTGGTTCTGGTTCTGGTTCTGGTTCTAACTCAGGCTCTGGTTCTAACTCAGGCTCTGACTCAATTTCTAAGACTTGCTCCGGCTTCGGCTTCGGAATCACAATTGAGTAATCGACATCTGTTGAGACACCACGTTCGTGAAGCAGTTCATCTAATTGGTCGTCAATTTCCAGCACCACGCGCTCAGCTTCGGGTGCCGGCTCAGAGTCTTCCTCGTGATCCACATCATCAACAAACCAGTTCTGCGTTACATTGGACTCGTCAAAATCTTCCTCTTCCTCTTCGTCGTTTAAGCCATCATCCTGATCATCAAAATCATCCTGATCATCGGCCAACGCATCATTCGCCATTTCCAGATCAAACTCGGATTGTGGAGCGATTGCGCTGCCAAATACAAAGGCAGACTCTGTCGCCTGATGAGTTTCCGGTTCTGACTCCAAGGCTGACTCAAGCTCATGATCGGGCTCAGGGGCGTCCTCAAATTCCTGTTCGAGGTCTTCAATTTCCTCTGCATCAGCTAATTCAACTGAAGCAGGCGATGCCATCGGGATCAGCGGCTGTGAGTCGAGTTCTACCAATCCAAGGTTTTCATCGAAGCGCATATCGCCAAAGCTGGGCTCGGCGCGAACGCTGCGGTCAATGTTAACTTCGCGCACTGGCGACACATCATCGAGCCATTCATTATCGTCAACGTAATCCTGATTGCTGGATTGTGTTCGTGCGTCATACTCATCAGCGCGCATGGCGGCGGCAGCCCACACGGGTGTCGGGCGAGGCATGTCGGGCACAGCAGGAGCGGCGGCTTCAGCATCGGCAAACAGCACGGCGGCAAGTTCGTCCTCAACTGCGTGATCATGGGCTACAGCGGCCTGGTTAACTGCGGCGCCACCAACATCAGCAACGTTCTCCGCTACTGGCTCCGCTGCCGGCGGCATTTCTGCAAACAAATCGGGTTCTCTGACCTGCTCAGCGCTAGCGAGAGAACCACCAGCGGCCAGCAACGCGGCTCGGCGGGCGAGCACCGCCTCGCGACTGAGGTCGGTTTTGAGGACTTTGCTGCGTGGTACGCGCCGTTTTGAGGCTTCCAGATTGTCGAGTTCGGAGGCTTGGCGCATCACTTCTTCAAACGAGCGCTGCACCATGCGCGCGCCACCGTTGGGCAGTTCGCGCAGCTCCAGTTCTTTGAGGTCGTACTCCGGGATGTTTTTTTCTAACACGATTTTGATTTTGTTTTTTCGGGAATTCATGGCGCCAACGATCGCACTAAGGACAATCGCGACGATCACCAGAATTGAAATCAGAATCAGCAGTTCAGTTATGCCCATCTACGTTTCCTGGTCGGTGGATAGGGGACGGAGCTGGCTATGGCACCTCCGTCCCCTATTCACTTACATCGCTGCCAGTTCGGCAGCCTCTTCTATGTCTACCGCCACGATGCGTGACACCCCGGGCTCGTGCATGGTGACGCCGAGCAACTGGTTAGCCACTTCCATGGTCAGTTTGTTGTGTGTAATAAAAATAAATTGTACGGAATCCGACATTTCCTTGACCAGCCGGCCGTAGCGCGCGGTGTTGGCATCATCCAACGGCGCGTCAACTTCGTCCAGCATACAGAAGGGCGACGGGTTTAGCCTGAAAATCGAGAACACCAGAGCGATGGCGGTCATCGCCTTTTCACCGCCGGACAGCAGGTGAATGGTGCTGTTCTTTTTGCCGGGCGGGCGCGCCATGATGGCGACGCCGGTGTCGAGCAGGTCTTCGCCGGTCATGTCGAGATAGGCGTGGCCGCCGCCGAACACTTTGGGGAACAGTTCCTGCAGGCCGGCGTTGATTTTGTCGAAGGTTTCTTTAAAGCGTGTGCGGGTTTCGCGATCGATTTTGCGGATAGCGTTTTCCAGTGTAGCGAGTGCTTTATCGAGGTCTTCATTCTGGGCGTCAAGGTAAGTTTTGCGTTCGGACTGCTGGGTGAACTCATCAATGGCAGCAAGATTGATAGCGCCAAGTCTGGAGATACGCTGACCGATGGCTTCCAGCTCCGCTTCGCAGGCCTGCGCAGTCAGGTCTGCCGGCAGATTATCAAGCACAGTCTGCAGGTCATAGCGGGCTTCACGCAGCTGGTCAGCCAGTGCTTCGCGTTTGACCAGATCGCCTTCGGTTTTCAGGCGGCTTTCCATCAACTGTTCACGCACGCCGACGGCTTTGCGCTCAAAACCAATGCGTTGTTGCTCAAGAGCGCGCAGCTGATGTTCGTTGGCATCGGCGGCGGTTTTGGCTTTTGTCATCTGCTCTTCAACGTCGAGGCGTTTTTGCAGCAACTGCTCGAGCTCCATGCGTTTGCCTTCCAGCGGCATGTCGGATTCGTTGAGCTGCTTTTCAATCGATTCGATGCGTTCGCGGGCGCGCTGCAACTGGGTGCTCATGCGTTTTTTAGCGTCGTCCATGGCGGCGATTTGTGAGCGCAGCAGCTGTTCACGCAGGCGCAGCTGATGGCCCATGTCTTTGTCGTGACGCGCTTTCTGGCGCACCTGATCAAGGGTGCGGCGCAGATCATCACGCTGCTGCAGCAGTGATTCACGGCGCTCGATGTCCTGCTCCATGGCGTCGAGTGCGTTCTGCAGATTCTCGCGCGCCTGGGTGATGTTTTCTTGCTCCACTTGCAGCTGTTTCTGCAACTCTTCCAGCTCAAACTGCAGACGCTGGCGACGCTGGGTGGTCTGTTCTTCTTTCATGATGCGCGCGCTGAGCCGCGATTTAAGTTCGCTGTAGTCGCGGCTGAGCTGGGCGGTCTGGCGTTGCAGGGCCTCTCGTTCGCTTTCCAAATCGCGCAGATTATCGCCGTTGACCAGTTGCTGCTCTTGCAGTTCATCGACCTGACTTTGCAGCATGTCCATCTGCTCGCCGAGGCGTGTCATCTCGCCCTTGCGTGTCAGCAGACCTTCGCTGGCATCCACCGCCTTGCGCACACGAATCCAGTTGCGGCCCAGCCAGATGCCCTGCCGCGTCACCACGGATTCGCCTGCTGCCAGACCCGCTCGCAAGCTCAGCGCCTGCTCCAGCGATTCTGCGGTGTAGATGCCTGCGAGCAGGGTGCCGATGGGCAAGGTGGTGTTTATAAGGGAGACGAGCGCCGGGGACGGAGGTACCGCAGGTAGCTCCGTCCCCATTCTTACCGCAGGTAGCTCCGTCCCCATCTTGGAAGCTGGACTTGGGGACGGAGCTGCATTTGGCACCTCCGTCCCCGGCGTCCCCGGCGTCCCCGTTTCAAGCACCGCCACCACACCCGCGGGCAAAGTGGCGATTGCGGCGGCGACGGTGTTGATGTTTTCGATGCACAGGGCTTGCAGGGTGTCGCCGAGCACGGCTTCGACGGCATGTTCCCAGCCGGCGGCAACTTTGATGTGTTCGCCGAGGCGGGCGTGATTGTCAAGCTGGTGCTGGGCAAGCCACTTGTTGAGCGTGTTGTTGGTCTGGCCGAGCGCGGCTTTCTGTAAGGCTTCCAGCGAGGCAAACTGGCCTTTCTGGCGCTGCAACTGGCTGCGCGCCTGGTCAAGTTCATGTGCCAGTTGCTGGCCGCGGCTGCGTTGCTGATCAATGCGCGAGGCGAGCTCGCCGTTGCGTGTCTGCTGCGCGTCGATGTTGTCTTCCATCTGCGTCAGCTGCATGGACAACTCGTCGATCAGCGCCTGATCGGGATTTTCGCCCAGCGCGGCGCGTTCTTCGCGCAGTCGCGTGCGCCGCTCGATGCCGCGATCAACAATTTTTTCCAGCTGCTGAATGCGGGACTGCTCCACTTCAGCGGTCTGGCGCGGTTCCTCCGAATGGCGCGAAAACTCGTCCCACTGCTGCTGCCAATGCTGCATCTTCTCTTCGGCATCTTCCAACTGGATGCTGGATTCTTCCTGGCTATGCTCGGCCATTTCAAGGTCCGGCGTCAGTACTAACAGCTCGTTTTGCAGATTCTCCAGCTTGAAGACATCGGTATCCAACTCCGACTGCGCCGAGGTGAAATTCAACCGGTTGTCATCGAGGTCGCGGCGCAACTGTTTCATGCGCTCCAGATGAAACTCGATGGTCTGCTCAATGCGCACGATGTCGCCGCCGATGCCGTAGAAACGTGCCTGCACTTCGCCCAGACGATCGTTCAGATCGGTCTGATTTACCAGCAGATGCTCGTGCGTAGCATCCAGTGCGCGCTGATCGGCAATCACGGCCTCAATCTGAATCTCCAGCGCCCGGATCACCTGCTGTTTACCGAGCACATCGTTATCCAGCGCTCGCCAGCGCAGGGCATTAAACTGCGCGGTGAGGTCACGTTCCTGCACCTTATACTCTTTAAATTTTTCCGCTGACTGGGATTGCCGCTGCAGATGTTGCAATTGCCGCCCAAGCTCGTCACGGATGTCGGTCAGCCGCTCGAGATTTTCGCGAGTGCGCTTGATGCGGTTTTCGGTGTCGCGCCGGCGCTCCTTGTACTTGGAAATACCCGCCGCTTCTTCAATAAAAACCCGCAGATCCTCCGGCTTCGACTCAATCAGCCGCGACACCATGCCCTGCTCAATAATTGAGTAACTGCGCGGCCCGAGGCCGGTGCCCAGAAACAGGTCGGTGATATCACGGCGGCGGCACTTGGTGCCGTTGAGCATGTAGACGTTATCGCCATCGCGGGACACGCGGCGCTTGATGGAAATTTCACTGAATTTGGCAAATTCACCGGTGATGCGGTTATCGCTGTTGTCAAAAATCAGCTCGATACTCGCCTGCCCAACCGGTTTGCGCCCGCCTGAACCGTTAAAAATCACGTCAGTCATGTTCTCGCCGCGCAGATTTTTGGCAGAACTCTCACCCATCACCCAACGTACCGCGTCGATAATGTTGGACTTGCCACAACCGTTGGGGCCAACAACCGCGCACAGGTTACTGGGGAAACTCACCGTGGTGGGATCAACAAACGACTTGAAGCCGGCGAGTTTGATACTTTTCAGACGCATAATGACCTGCTATGCCTTATTTTTGTCTTGGTGCCGGGAATTGATTTACCCTGCTGTCGCGAGCTGTATTTTGTACGCTCCGCCTTTAGTTGACGAGTGTAGCTGATTTGCGACACAGGCGTACACCCGCGAAAGTCAATCCGCAAAAGCTGCCATGTTTTTGCCCGACTTTATCCATAGATGCACGATCCCACGATCCATAGATGCACCGCATTTGTCTGCACGACTGCCTTTCAAAGAATCTCGGTGCCCGCTCACAGAATCCTTTACATGGTTTAACAACAATAAATGTACTTATAAGAAATTTCGCAGTGGCGTGGCATCGATAAAACTGACCTAGGCAACACGTTATCAACCTTAATCAACACATTAAGCGATAAAGAAAGATAGACAGAGAGATGCAGATAATCGGGCCGCGGAAACCTGCTGCAAGCTGACAGGAAATGCGACCGCAAGATCAATGAGTACATGTGTCACCACCAATTCACGGACTGCAGCCAGATCAAATTCAATGCGTTTGACGGATTTGTTTCAGGCGCCGATCAAACAAGGCAAACCACGAATCCCGCAATAGCCATTGGGATTTTTGTCGAGATACTGCTGATGGTATTCCTCGGCATAATAAAACGCTGCCGATGGTGCAATCTCAGTGGTGACACTACCCAGACCTGCCGCGGTCAACCTTTTTTGCGCTTGTTCACAACTATGACTGGCCGCCTGCGCTTGCTCATCATTCACCGTATAAATGGCCGAGCGATACTGCGTCCCGCGATCATTGCCCTGACGCATGCCTTGTGTCGGATCATGTGACGCCCAGAACACAGACAGCAACTGCTCATAACTAATCAACTGCGGATCAAACACCACCAACACCACTTCAGTGTGTCCGGTCTGCCCGCTGCACACTTCTTCATAGGTGGGATTGGGCGTAAAACCACCCGCGTAACCCACTGCCGTGCTTACCACACCCGGCTGCCGCCAGAACACCCGTTCTGCCCCCCAGAAACATCCCAGACCAAACACGGCCTGCTGCAGCCCGGCTGCAAACGGCGCTACCATGGATAGCCCGGTGATGGTATGAACACCACTGATGCGCAAGGGCTGTGCGCGACCTTTTAACGCTGCCGCTTCAGTAACCATGCGTGTTTTATCTGCGAATAACATACGATGCTCCCGGCAAAAACTGCCTATACAGACGAAGTAACCGCGCCTAGAATATCACAGCACATGAAGACCTAACCCCATCGCACCATCGCACTGCCAGGATCAACAGATGACCTCAGCGTTAATGGCCAATTATGGCCACCCGGAACTGCAATTTGAACGTGGCCTTGGTGTTTATCTGTACACCGCTGATCATCAACGCTACCTGGATTTTACCGCCGGCATTGCCGTGAACTGTTTAGGGCATTGTCACCCTTACCTCGTGAAGGCCATCCGTGAACAGTCGGAACGCCTGTGGCACACCTCTAACCTGTTCAGCAATATTCCCACTGAAAGGCTTGCTCAACGCTTGGTGGACTTGAGTTTTGCCGATCGCGTGTTTTTTGCCAATTCCGGCACTGAAGCCGTGGAATGTGGTTTCAAGATGATGCGTCGGTACCACTATCATCACGGCCGACCACAGCGCGTCCGTATCATTTCGCTGACGCAGTCGTTTCATGGCCGCACGCTGGCGCCGATTGCCGCCTGTCTTAACCCATTGCATATTGAGGGTTTTCTGGTCGGCGATTCCGGTTTTGATCAGGTGCCTTTTGGTGACCTGCAGGCACTGCGCGCCGCCATGACCGAACACACCGCTGGCGTAATTCTTGAGCCAGTGCAAGGTGAAGGTGGCATCCGCGCTGTGGCGGCTGATTATCTGAAAGCGGTGAGGCAAATGTGTGATGAACACGGCGTCCTGCTGATGTTTGACGAGGTACAGTCAGGCATGGGCCGCACCGGCCATTTGTTTGCGCACGAAGCCTTGGGGGTGACTCCGGATCTGCTGGCGTCAGCCAAAGGTCTGGGCGGCGGTTTCCCGATCGGTGCGTGTCTGTCGACAGAAAAAGTGGCACAAGTCATGACGGCCGGCACCCATGGCAGCACCTTTGGTGGCAACCCGCTGGCCACTGCCGTGGGCAACGCAGTGCTGGATCACATCAGTGAGCCGGCATTTCTGCGCACCGTGCAGCTGCGCTCGCAACAACTGCGTGCCGGCTTGGATGCGCTGATTGCACAGTACCCGACGGTGCTGGCCGAACACACCGGGCTGGGCCTGATGGTCGGATTACGCTGTGTGTGTGTGAATGCCGACCTGATTAAGGCCTTTATGCAGGTCAAGCTACTGGCCGTGAAAGCTGGC
The DNA here is from genome assembly GCA_947458495.1 of Gammaproteobacteria bacterium. GTDB lineage: Bacteria > Pseudomonadota > Gammaproteobacteria > Pseudomonadales > Pseudohongiellaceae > Pseudohongiella. The sequence continues at coordinate 10,326 of CANHAR010000014.1, forward strand.
GGCAATTCAATTCGACTGTTGCCGCCACTGAACATCACTGAAACGGAGATTGATGAGGCACTGAGCCTGATCGGTGCAGCTTGTAAGACGTTAGTTTAGTCGGCAGCACTGTCCACTGATTTATCGAAAACAGGTTGTATTTTTTGTGAATTTGTCGATAGACAAAGATGTTAAAGGCGTGCAAGAGTAGCGCTATGACTTCGGCCCGGGAAAGGCCGCTGGAACTGCAGCCATGGATTCAGACAAAAACGAAAAGGCTCGCAAGCTGAGTCGCGGCACCGAGTTGACCAGGCATCACTATGGCCTGGGAGAGCTGTGCGCTGATCGTTTGCATAACGATCCATTGCTGCATGGGCTTCTGTCATTATCTGCAGACATGTTCTGGCAGGAAAATGCCGAGGGCATTTGCGAAGCGGTCCTATGTTTTTCTGACGACACCAAAGCGGCCGCCGCGCAATTGTTTCACCACCGTTTAATTGATGTTGCCTTCGAACCTGCGCGGCAAGATGTCAACAATCCACGTTCACTGGGTTGGCGCAACTATCTTGACAGCGTCAAGCTGCAACAGCCATTCCGGCAGATCGATTGCGTGCTCAGGCTAAAGGACGGCAGCAGCTGTTTCCTGCAGATCAGTGGCACACCAAAGTATCAACCGCAGGGAAAGTTTGTTGGTTACGACTGTGTTGCCGTGAATATTACCCGCGAACGCAACGACGAAACCAACCTCAAACGTTTCCGCGCTGCCATGGACATGTCGTTGGACATGATTTACTTGGTTGACCGTGACACCCTGACGTTTGTAGATGTTAACGATACCGCCTGCCGCAATGCCGGGCTGACCCGTGATGAAATCCTGCGCATGGGTCCAAGCAAAATCCTTGGTTTCAGTCGTGAGGAGTTGATCGAACGTTACGACAAGCTGATCAAACATGGTCGCAGCAGCCGTTTTGAGCGTGACGTCAAGGTACCCAACACCGGTGTTTCCAATACCGTTGAAGTGCACAGCCGCGCGACTCTGATCAATGGTCGTTGGTTGATCATCGGAGTCAGCCGCGATGTCACTGCCCGCAAACATGCTGAGCTCAAAGCCTTCCAACTGCAGCAACTGTTCCTGGCACTGAGCTTGACCAATGAAGCAATCCTGCGCGCCACTTCAGTTGATACGCTGTACCAACAGGCAACCCTCGCTGCAGTTTCCAGTGAATTGTTTAGTATCGCCAGCGTGCTACTGCCAAATGAGCGCGGTCACTTTTACGCCGCTGCCAGCGCCGGTTACGTGAGACCGGGTCTCAAAAAATTCCATATCAGTCTTGATTCCGAGACACCTGAAGGGCGCGGTATCACCGCCGCCGCCATGATTGCAGGCAAAGCCCAGTTTACCAATGATTTCCGCGCTGACCCGCGCACCCGTGCCTGGCATGAGCATGCATTGGCGCATGACATCAACAGTGCAGCGGCGCTACCTCTGCTCAGAAACAAAAAGCCGGTGGCAATCATGTTGTTTTATGCCAACAGCAAAAATGTCTTTGACGCTCAGACACAAAGTATCCTGCAGAGTATGGCTGACAACATGTCGTTTGCACTGGACTCGTTTGCCAACGCCGCGGAACAGGCCATTGCCGCCGAACGTATCCGTCAAAACGAGGAACGTTTTCGCAGCCTGACTAACCTGAGTTCGGATTTTTACTGGGAAATGGATTCCAACCTGCGCATTACTGTTTACGATGGGCGTGTACAGGGGGCGGTCAACAAAGCCGCCGTCAAACAAGCCATTGGCCAGCAATTGTGGACCCTGCCAGGGCTGACCCCAGACGTTGGTGGCTGGCGTCATTTCCAGCGCTTGCTGGACAAACAACAGGCATTCCGGGAATTTGAGTTTTCGTTCACCAATGCCAAGAACGTAACTTATCATCTGTCACTCAGCGGTGAACCCATACGCGACTCAGCCGGACTCTTTAGCGGCTACCGCGGCATCTCCCATGACATCACCAGCAAAAAGCAGGTGGCCAATCACATCAAATATCTGGCCACGCACGACACACTCACCAACTTGCCCAACCGGGTGATGTTCAGCGAATTGCTGGGCAACGCCATACGCAACGCCAATCGCTACAAAGAGCAACACTTTGCAGTCGTGTTTATTGACCTTGATCGTTTTAAAGCCGTCAATGACTCCTATGGACACCATACTGGCGACTTGTTACTGGCAGAAATCGCCAAACGTCTGCGCGCGCCGCTGCGTAACTCCGATATTGTGGCGCGTCTTGGTGGTGATGAGTTTGTCATCTTGTTGCAGCGCATTAACGACAAAGAACATGCCACAGAGATTGCCGGGAACATCCTGAAGGTATTCACTGTGCCCATTACCATTGAACAACGTGAGTTTATGATCGGAGCCAGTATTGGTATCAGCTTGTTTGGTGAGGATGCCAACACCGAAGAAAGCCTGATGAACCACGCTGACACCGCCATGTATGCTGCCAAGGAAGAGGGACGCAACAACATCAGAGTCTATTCGGCAGACTTGCATCAATACCGTCAGGAACGCGCCGGTATGGCAGTGCAACTGCATCATGCCCTCAAGCGCGGTGAATTAAGCCTGAATTATCAGGCCAAAGTGGATGTTGAATCCGCGCAGGTTATTGGCGTGGAGGCTCTGTTGCGCTGGAATCATCCGGAACTGGGTTTGATTTCACCCAGCCATTTTATTCCCATCGCTGAAGACAATGGCCTGATTGTGCCCATCGGTGAGTGGGTGATGGCAACCGCTTGCCAGCAGGTGCTGCAGTGGCAAGCGCAAGGTTTACCAGCGCTGTCGCTGGCGATAAACCTGTCTGCGCGGCAGTTTAATCACCCTGACCTGCCCGCCTATATTCAGCAACTACTGAGCGACAATGGCTTCCCGGCCGGCCAACTGGAATTGGAGATTACCGAAAGTGTTGTTGTGCAAAACCCCGAGCGCGCCATCCGCCTGATGAAGGAAATGAAAAAAACTGGCATCCGCTTTGCACTCGATGACTTTGGTACCGGTTATTCATCGTTGGGACAATTGCGACATTACCCGATTGATACACTGAAGATTGACCGAGCTTTTATCAACGATCTGGACACCAGCCGCGAAGATCAGGCAATCAGCAAGGCCATTATCTCCATGAGCAAAACCCTGGGCCTGACGGTGGTCGCCGAAGGAGTGGAAAATTCTCGGCAACAAGCGTTTCTGCGCCACTATCAATGCGACATCATTCAGGGCTACTTCCACCATAAACCAGAAAGTGCCGAGCAGTTCGCGGCCTGGTTCAGGTCGCAGCAGCCATCCCAAATGTCGCTGAATTGAGCAAATCCTGAGCAAATTTCAACCGCTTTTCCCGAGATGTGAATCAGTTCCGTTATGGTTTAGAATCGATCTTAACCACTCTAAAAACGTAGTTTGAGACCGATTGTATGCCAGCCTCCCATGCCCAGTATCCCCAGCTCAGTTTTGACTTCGACGACAGCTTGCAGATGTTGCAGGATCAGATACAGCAGTTTGCCGCGCGTGAAATTGCACCACGTGCCGCAGAAATCGACCAGAGCAACAACTTCCCGGCCGACTTGTGGCGCAAAATGGGTGACCTGGGACTTTTAGGTATCACCGTATCAGAAGAGTACGGTGGCGCCGGCATGGGTTATCTCGCGCACGTCATTGCCACTGAGGAAATCAGCCGTGCCTCCGCCAGTGTCGGCCTCAGCTACGGCGCGCACTCCAATTTGTGTGTGAATCAGATTTTCCGCAACGGCACTCATGAACAAAAGACCCGCTACCTGCCCGGCCTGATCAGTGGCGAACACATCGGCGCACTTGCCATGAGTGAACACAGCGCCGGGTCCGACGTGGTCAGTATGAAACTCAGCGCACGGCGAGACGGTGACAACTTTGTGCTCAACGGCAGCAAAATGTGGATCACCAACGGCCCCGATGCCCATGTATATGTGATCTACGCCAAGACTGACGCCGCCGCCGGCCCGCAAGGCATCTCCGCGTTTCTGGTAGAGCGCGACACACCCGGCTTCAGCCGCTCACCCAAACTCGACAAACTGGGTATGCGCGGTTCCAACACCTGTGAGCTGGTATTCGAGGAGTGTGTGGTCCCTGCAGAAAGCATTCTGGGCAAGGAAAACGGCGGTGTGCGCGTGCTGATGAGTGGCCTGGACTACGAGCGCGTCGTGTTGTCCGGCGGACCCTTGGGCATCATGCAGGCCTGCATGGACGAGGTGTTGCCCTACGTGCACGATCGTAAGCAATTTGGCGAAGCCATCGGCAACTTTCAGTTTATCCAGGGCAAACTCGCGGACATGTACACCAGCTTGAATGCCGCGCGCGCCTATGTTTACGCGGTCGCGCGCTCCTGCGACCGAGGCGAAACCACGCGTAAGGATTCCGCCGGCGCTATCCTGTTCAGCTCCGACCTCGCTACCAAGTTGGCGCTGGAAGCGATACAGATTCTGGGCGGTAACGGCTACATCAATGAATACGCCACCGGTCGGTTGCTGCGCGATGCGAAACTTTATGAGATCGGTGCGGGCACACAAGAAATTCGGCGTATGTTGATCGGTCGGGAGCTGTTCCGCGAGACGGCGTGATGTTTTATTTGTGGTGCCAGCTCTGCGCCCGCGCCGGGCGGGAGTCGGTCTCGGAACGACGGCGTTGCCGTCTGATTGTTCCTCAACGGACATCCCGCCCGGCGCGGGCGCAGAGCAGCGGGGATCAACTTAATTTCTCGCGGAAGTCTCGCGAAACCGAATTTTAGCGCAGACACAGAGACCTGATCATTGAGCAAAATACAAACAATCATCAACCGTCAGGATACTGCCTTGCGACGCCGAAGCACCGACAGAACCTGTTGTGAAGTGGCACAGACAAGCGGCGCAAGGCGGGAAGTCCGTCGAGGAACAATCAGATGGCGCAGCCATCGTTCCGAGGCCGACTCCCGCCTTGTGCCGCCGAAGCACTGATCCAGAAAGAAAAAACAAAGAACAACAAGAGACCTGATCATTGAGCAAAATACACACAACCATCAACCGCCAGGATCCCGCCTTCGCGCTCAACTACCGCCACCACACCGCGCTGCGTGATCAACTGCAAACCTTGCACAGCAACCTCGCTTTGGGCGGCGACCAGACATCCCGCGAGCGTCATACCAGCCGGGGCAAACTGCTGCCCAGAGAACGGGTTGAGGCATTGCTTGATACCGGCTCTCCCTTTCTGGAGTTGTCAGCATTGGCGGCCTATCAGGTCTACGACGAAGATATCCCCAGCGCAGGCCTGATCAGTGGGATTGGCATGGTATCGGGACAAGCGTGCGTGATTGTGGCCAATGATGCAACGGTCAAAGGCGGCACCTACTATCCGCTGAGTGTTAAAAAACACCTGCGCGCGCAGCAGATCGCGGCGGAAAATCATCTGCCGTGTATTTATCTGGTGGACTCCGGCGGCGCTAACCTGCCGCATCAGGCTGAAGTATTTCCGGATCGCGAACACTTCGGGCGTATTTTTTATAATCAGGCGCGGCTGTCTGCGGCGGGAATTCCTCAGATTGCCGCGGTGATGGGCTCATGCACAGCGGGCGGCGCGTATGTGCCGGCCATGGCTGATGAGTCGATTATTGTGCGCAATCAGGGCACCATTTTTCTGGGTGGTCCACCGCTGGTGAAAGCCGCCACCGGCGAGATTGTGAGTGCTGAGGAATTGGGCGGCGGTGAGGTACACGCGCAGATTTCTGGTGTTGCTGATCAACTGGCCGACAACGACATGCATGCGTTGGCGTTGGTGCGTCGCAGTATTGCGCGGCTCAACCGACCGGCGCGTAGCCTGAACTTGTTGGCACCGGCGCCGGCTTACGATCCCGATGAGATTTATGGCATTGTGCCGGCGGATGTGCGTCAGCCCTATGATGTGCGTGAAGTGATAGCGCGCATCGTGGATGGCTCGCAGTTTGATGAATTCAAACCGCTGTATGGCAGCACGCTGGTGTGTGGATTTGCCGACATTCTTGGACAGACCGTTGGCATTCTCGCCAACAATGGCATCCTTTTCTCGGAAAGCGCCTTAAAAGGCGCACACTTTATCCAACTGTGTTGCCAGCGGCAGATTCCTTTGTTGTTTCTGCAGAACATCACCGGTTTTATGGTCGGGCGCAAGTACGAACATGAAGGCATCGCCAAAAACGGCGCCAAACTGGTTAATGCAGTAGCCACCGCCAACGTGCCCAAAATTACCACGCTGATTGGCGGCAGTTTTGGCGCCGGCAATTACGGTATGTGTGGTCGCGCTTATGATCCACGGTTTTTGTGGACCTGGCCGAATGCGCGGATATCGGTGATGGGCGGCGCCCAGGCTGCCGGGGTGATGTCGCAGTTACGCGCAGACATGTTGGCGGCCAAGGGCACGCCCTGGACTACAGAACAGGAACAGGCGTTCCGTAAACCCATCGAAGACAAGTATGAACATGAAGGTCATCCCTACTACGCCAGTGCGCGCTTGTGGGACGATGGCATTATCGCGCCGGCGGATACACGCACGGTGCTGGGCTTGTCGCTCTACTTCGCCAGCCACGCACCAGCGTTGGACACCCGCTTCGGCATTTTCAGGATGTAAGTGTTATGGATACTCTTGTTGAGCTAACCCGCCCAGCGGACGGCATCACCGTACTGTGGCTGAACCGACCGGAAAAACACAATGCCTTTGATCCGGCGCTGATCGCAGCCATTCATCAGAACATAGAGTTTCTGCGCAGCGATGAGCGCACTCGCGTGCTGATTTTGGCCGGACGTGGCAAAAGTTTTTGCTCCGGTGCTGATCTGCATTACATGAAATCCATGGTGAATTTTTCGTTGGATGAAAATATTGCTGATGCGGGCCGACTCGCTGCCATGCTGCAGGCTTTGCATCAGTTCCCCAAACCGATTATCGCGGCAGTACACGGTAATGTGTACGCAGGCGCTACCGGCATGGTGGCGTGTGCTGACATCATTTTTGCTGCCGACACGGCGCGTTTTTGTATCAGTGAAGTCAGACTCGGGCTGGTGCCGGCCGTGATCAGCCCCTATGTGATGGCGCGCATGGGAGCGCATTTTGCGCGCCGCTATTTTCTGACAGCAGAGGTATTTGATGCCGCTGCCGCGCAGCGCGCCGGGCTGGTGCACGAATGTGTGCAACCCGACACCTTGATGGACAGCGCCGTGCACATGGCCACGCAACTGCTGGCCAATGCGCCCGGCGCAATCTCCCACACCAAGACGCTGATCCGCGAACTGGTGCCAGTGCCTGACCGCGAGGTAATGACACATTACACCTGTGAGTTGATTGCACGGGTGCGTGCCGGACAGGAAGCACAATCAGGTCTGCAGGCATTTTTTGAGAAACAGCCAGCGCCGTGGATTCTGCCGGCTACCAATGGTGGCGCGGCCAGTGCCAGTGCTAATGCCAGCGCCCGTGAAGAGATCAGTGCCAGCGCTATGCCCAAAAAGGACCCTGCCCCATGACACTACGTGCGCTGAACACCTTGTTAATCTGCAATCGCGGTGAAATTGCCTGTCGCATCATCCGCACCGCACGACGCATGGGCATCACCACCGTGGCCGTGTATTCACAGGCCGATCGCGGCGCCCTGCATACTCAACTGGCTGATCAGGCCATCGCGCTGACCGGGTTCACTGCGGCTGAGTCATACCTGGATGTTTCTCAGCTGCTCGCCGCCGCTGCTCAGTGCGGTGCAGATGCCTTGCACCCGGGTTATGGTTTTTTATCTGAACATGCAGGATTTGCCCAGGCAGTGGTGGATGCCGGTTACGTATTTGTGGGCCCACGAGCCGAGGCCATTGCGGCCATGGGCTCCAAGGCACGCGCCAAACAGTTGATGAGCACTGCCGGTGTGCCTTTGCTGCCGGGTTATCACGGTGACAATCAGGATGCAGCGTTTTTGCATGAGCAGGCTGACCAGATGGCTTATCCGGTGCTGATAAAAGCAGTCGCCGGAGGTGGCGGACGCGGTTTGCGCATTGTTGAGCACAGCAGAGAGTTTTTGCCCGCGCTGCAGGCGGTCAAGCGCGAGTCACGATCAGCGTTTGCGGATGACCGTGTGCTGCTGGAGAAATATCTGCCGCGTGCACGGCACGTTGAGATACAGGTGTTTGCTGATGAGGCAGGTCAGTGTGTGCACCTGCATGAACGTGACTGCTCCATTCAGCGGCGACATCAGAAACTGATTGAAGAGGCGCCAGCGCCCGGATTAAAAGCCGACGTGCGGATGGCCATGGGTGAAGCCGCTGTGCGCGCGGCGCAGGCAATTGCTTACACGGGTGCCGGTACTGTTGAGTTTTTGTATCAGGACGAACAGTTTTATTTTCTGGAAATGAATACCCGCTTGCAGGTGGAACATCCGGTCACTGAGGCCATCACCGGGCTGGATCTGGTGGAGTGGCAACTGCGGGTGGCACGCGGCGAAGCGCTGCCGCTGACACAGGATGATATCCCGCGTGATGGCTGGGCCATTGAAGCGCGCATCAATGCTGAAGGGCCGGCGCCAGACTTTTTGCCCGGCACCGGGCTGATTGAATACCTGGCGTGGCCGCTGGCAGCGGGCAGACAACTGCGGGTCGATGCCGGATTTCGCGCCGGGGATCGCATCAGCGTGTACTACGACAGCCTGCTGGGCAAAGTCATCGCCTGGGCGCCGTCGCGTGCACAGGCCGTGCGCAGGCTATCTGCCGCACTGGCGGATCTGCAGGTCAAGGGTATTCAACACAATGCTGAGTATCTTGGCGCAGTACTGGACACCACTGCCTTTGCCGCTGGCGAGGTGCATACCGCATTTTTGCAGGAGCATCAGGCGGCGATTGCCGCGGCCCAGGAACAACGGCATTGGCAGGCAAGCACACACACAGGCAAGGCGGCTGCCCGCGCAGTTGGCAGCGTTGCAGTTGGTGGCAGTGCATTTGGTAGCAGTGGAGTAAATGGCAGCGCAGTAGCCGCGTTTCGTAATGGGGGGTTGAATCCCTTTAGCCGCCAGCATCATCTGCTGCCGCTGTTTGCCCAAGGCAAACCTTCCCCGGCCAGCGATGCAGACACGCTGATTGCGCGCAGCACTGCAGCACATCAGCAAAGCAACATTAAGGCGCCACTGCCCGGGCGTGTGATCAGCGTGTTTGTGGCAGCAGGCGACAGTGTGATTGCCGGGCAGCCATTGTTGATTATGGAGGCCATGAAAATGGAGCATACCCTGCGCGCTCAATCGGCAACGGTGATTGCAGCGGTATGGTGTGAGGATGACCAAATGGTGCAGCCTGATCAGTTGCTGATCGAATTTTGTGTGCCCAACAAAAGTGATTCAACATCGGGAGCACACTGATGAGTCTGCTGGCACACCGCATCATTCCCGTCCCGAGACAGATCAGTATCGTTGAAGTCGGCGCCCGCGATGGCTTGCAGAACGAAGCTACGCAGGTTTCAACATCGGTCAAAGCCGGGCTGGTGGACCGGTTGGCTGCCACGGGTTTGATGCGTATTGAAACCGGCAGTTTTGTGTCACCTCGCTGGGTGCCACAAATGGCAGACTCCGCCGATGTGTTTGCGTCAATAACGCGACGGCCAGGCGTGCGCTATTCAGCGTTGACCCCTAATCTGCAGGGTTTTGAGCGCGCCGTTGCTGCCGGCGTTGATGAAATTGCGGTGTTTGCCGCGGCCTCGGAAGCCTTCAGTCAGAAAAACATCAACTGTGGAATCCGCGAGAGTATCCAGCGCTTTACGGATGTGTGCGACGCGGCACGTGCACAGGGCATTGCGGTGCGTGGTTATGTGTCGTGCGCTATGGGTTGTCCTTATCAGGGTGCTGTTCCTGTTGCTGATGTCACCATGGCGGTGCGTGAACTGATGGCGCTTGGCTGTTATGAAGTCTCCATCGGCGACACCATAGGCGTGGGCACACCGCTGCAGGTGCAACAAGTACTCAGCGCCTGTCTGCAGGAAGCACGTGCCGACCAGCTTGCCATGCACTTTCACGATACTTACGGTCAGGCGCTGGCCAATCTGCTGGCCGGGCTGGAATTGGGGGTGATGACGATTGACTCATCAATCGCCGGCCTCGGCGGCTGTCCTTATGCCAAAGGCGCCAGCGGCAATGTGGCTACGGAGGACGTGGTGTACATGCTGCAGGGCATGGGCTTGCATACCGGGATTGATCTGGCGCGGCTGGTCGATACCAGCCACTGGATCTGTCATCAACTGCAACGCCGCAATCAGTCGCGCGTGGCACTTGCGATGGGGACTTGCGATGGGGGACTTGCGATGGGGACGGGGGCCATTAAATGATTCTGCAAACGCCACAGTTTTCTCTGTCAGCCGAGCCGGCGCACATCAAAGGCGCCTGCCAGCTGGTGGATTTCAGCCGCTGGCTGCTGGAGACCCGGCAGCTGCGCTTCGACAGCTATGCGCAATTGCACCAGTGGAGTGTCGACGCCCGTGAGCAGTTCTGGCAGGCATACCTGGATTTCAGCGGCATCACCTTGCTGTTTGCGGGCACAGAGCCGGTGCTGGTCAAGGGCGAACACCTGTGGCTGGATCGCTGGTTCCCCGGCACGCGCCTGAACTATGCACAGAATCTGCTGGCGTTTAATGATCAGCGCAGCGCCCTGATATTCCGCGATGAAGCCGGTCACCACGAAACCCTCAGTTACGCCGACCTCAATACCCGGGTCGCCTGGCTGGCAGCGTGGCTGAAAGTCAGCGGCATTCAGGCCGGAGACCGTGTGGCTGGGTTTGCCGCTAACCGGATTGAAACCGTGATTGCCATGCTGGCGGCCACGTCACTGGGCGCCATCTGGTCATCATGTTCGCCGGACTTTGGGGTCGGAGGCATTCTGGACCGCTTTACCCAGATTGAACCAAGCATCCTGTTTGCAGTTCCGGCTCATTGTTATGCCGGAAAGGTCATTCAACACCAGGCTACCCTGGAAAAGCTCATGGCTGGTCTGCCGTCTTTGCGCGCGGTGGTGCTGATGCCGGATTTGTATGCCGATAGCACACACGTTGAGCGCGCAGCGGCAACAGCACACTGTGCGGTTGTTGACTGGCAGGCCATACCCGGTCTGTCGGGCGCGGATAATAGAACGCCGCTGACCACATCTGGTGAAGCAAGCTCTGTGTTGAACCCACCAGCGCTTGATTTTTATGCGGCCGCATTTTCCGACCCGCTGTTTATCATGTATTCCTCTGGCACCACCGGCGCGCCCAAATGTATTGTGCACAGCGTCGGCGGCACCTTGCTGCAACACCGCAAAGAACATCAGCTACACCTGAATCTGCAGCGTGATGATGTGCTGTTTTACTTCACGACCTGCGGCTGGATGATGTGGAACTGGCTGATTAGCGGACTAGCCGCCGGGGCAACACTGGTGTTGTATGACGGATCGCCGTTTCATCCGCAGCCGGATGTGCTGCTGCAGTTAGCGGCAGACACAGGGGTCAGCATTTTTGGCACCTCGGCAAAGTACCTGAGCGCCGCTGAAAAAGCCGGCGTGAAAGCGCAGAGCAAGCACACCTTAAACAAGCTTCATACCCTGCTCTCCACCGGATCGCCGCTCAGCGCCGAGGGTTTTGATTACGTGTACCGCGATATCAAACCTGACATCATGCTGCAGTCGATTTCGGGTGGCACCGATATCATCTCCTGCTTTGTGCTTGGCAATCCGGTGCAGCCGATTCATCGCGGTGAAATACAGTGCGCTGGCTTGGGCATGGATGTGGCTGTTTTTAATTCACAGGGCCATGCGGTGCAAGGCGAAAAAGGTGAACTGGTGTGTCGTCAGTCCTTCCCCAGTATGCCGGTTGGATTCTGGCGTGACACCAATCATAAAAAATACCGCGCCGCCTACTTTGAACGTTTTCACAATTGCTGGACCCATGGAGACTACGCAGAACTCACGGTACACGATGGCTGGATCATATACGGACGCTCGGACACCGTGCTCAATCCCGGAGGTGTGCGTATCGGCACTGCGGAGATTTATCGCCAGGTCGAACAACTGCCGTGGGTGCTGGAGAGTGTTGCCATTGCCCAGGAGTGGCAGGCTGATGTGCGGGTGGTGTTGTTTGTGCGGTTGCGCGCTGAACTGATGTTAACCGAGGCGCTGCGCAGTGAGATCCGGCTGCAGATTCGCACGGGCGCATCGCCTCGCCATGTACCGGCGGTGATTGAACAGGTGCAGGATATTCCACGCACGCTCAACGGAAAAATCGCCGAAATTGCGGTGCGCGAGACCATTCACAGCAGAGCGGTAAACAACACCGATGCACTGGCCAACCCACAATCACTCAAGGAATATCAGGCTCTGGCAGTGCAGTTGCGCGATACCTCGCTTACAGATTCTCGAGTTTGATGTCTTTAAACGAGGTCACCATCGGGTGTTTTGATCTGAGTTTGGTAATGTCAGTTCCAGATTCCTGCGGACGCAGTACCCACACTGTTTTGATGCCTACCGCAGCGGCGGCATCCAACTCGCCCTCGACATCCGATAAAAACAACACATCGGCAGACGGCAAAGCGATCCAGTCCAACAGATTCTGATAGGATTGCCGATCCTGTTTGCGCCCGATGGTGGTATCAAAGTGTCCGGCGAACAACAGCCGCAGATCACCAAACACAGAATAGCGGAAAAACAATCGCTGGGCTTTTTCCGAACCGGATGAATACACGTACAAATTGATGCCAGCATCCGACCACTCGCGCAGTTTGTCGGGCACGTCCGGATAGATATGCGCCTGATACTCACCGCGCTGGTAACCTATCTCCCAGACCATGCCCTGCAGCGCTTTAAGTTCGGTGGATTTGTTATCTTCGCGCATCCATTTACGCAGCTGCTCGATCAGCGCCTCGGTATTTTTGAGCGGAATTCCAGTGTTATCACTCAGACTGCGTAGCTGACGTGCCACGTCACGCTCTTCTTTGTGTTTGCGGATAAAGTCCGGCAAAAACTGTTCCGCATACACAAACAGAATGTCTTTCACGAAACGAATGGAGCTCGTTGTTCCCTCGATATCCGTGACTATTGCAATGGGTTTCATTATGACTCCAGTCGGGAAAACAGATCGGCAATCGGGCTGCCTGTATAGTGGGCGACCCAACCCTCCGTATTATTAAAGAACCTGATGGCAACAAATTTTGGCCGTGGTCCCATATCAAACCAGTGAGGCGTGTTGGCCGGCACGGAGATCAGGTCTCCCTTCTGACACAGCACCTCAAAAACTTTATCATCAACGTGCAGCGAAAACAGGCCTTGCCCGTCGACAAAAAACCGCACTTCATCTTCTGAGTGACGATGTTCACTTAAAAATTTGGCCCGCAGCACCGGCACATTCGCTTGTACCTCGGGGTTGGCTAGGGCATCCAGACTGATCACATCAACGGTCTTATATCCACCTTCCGCCATCAACGTATCGATCTGATTTTTGTACGCCTCCATCACCTGTTCCGGTCTGTCACCGGCAACAATATTATGCCCGGTGTGCCACTGCTCAAAGCGGATGCCGGCGCTGCGCAATTCACGGGCAATCTCTATCTGATTGCTGCTGTGAAACACAGCTTGCGCTGGGTTGCTATCCGCGAAAACGGCCAGTGTGCTCATGCTTGTCTCAATATTTTCTGGTGCCAATAAAAATCCAGCAGATACTCCAATGCCTCAATATGGCGCAGTGCTTCGCGGATATCAGCCCCCCAGCTGTATAAACCATGACCTTTGATCAGATACGCATGACCCGTGCCATGATCCATCATCCAGCGATCAACGTCTTGCGCCAAGGCAACTATTTCCTGTGTATTGTCAAAAACTGGAATTTCAAGTCGGCTTTGATGGGTTTTTATGCCTGTTAACGCTTTCAGCAGCTCCAGCCCTTCCAGCGCCACCGGCCCCTGACAATTCATCGACACCAGCGCGGCTTTGAGCGAATGCGTGTGTAATACCGCACCGATACTGTTATCGCGGCGATACAACTGCGTGTGTAAGAGAGTTTCTGCGGACGGGATGTGGCCATCCAGCGACTTGCCGTTCATATCCACACGCATGATATCAGTGCGTTGCAGATTACCTTTGTCGCGACCGGACACGGTGATGGCGCATTGCTCGCTATCCGGCCCGCTATTGGACCCGCCGCTCAAGCGAAGCGAGAAATTGCTGCTGGTGGCCGGGCAGAAACCCTGTTGCCACAAGCGCCGCCCGACCCCGATCAGATCGGTCGCAGCCTGATCAAAATTATCTGTCATTGTCATAGCGCCGAAGTATAGCCTCAAAGATCAATCCAGCACACACACCAGCCCCTTCAGATACAAAGACTCCGGAAATGGCAGGCCCACCGGATGATCTTCAGACTGATGCAGATAGTGGGTAATGCGCCCTTCACGGCCGGCATCCAGCAGACCATCGGCGGTGATTTTCTGGAACAA
>CANHAR010000015.1 GCA_947458495.1 Gammaproteobacteria bacterium
GGTTTCCGGGCTTAGTCTTGCTAACAGCATCAGTCGTCAGCCAGAAGGCAGCGTAAGCATCTACCACATTAGGACTGTTGATACTTCGACGGTCAACCTACCCCTGCAAACCATTACCGAGGGAGCAACCAATGAGTCAATCCAGCCGTAAAAAGCCAACAAAAGCGAAGACCAGATTGAAGGCCACCAGCTTTATGGCGATGTGTATCACTTGCGGGGTTTTTCTGGGTTTTGGTCTCGGAGCACTGCTTAACAATGTGTTGATATTAACGCTGATGGGTCTGGTAGCAGGCGCTGCAGCCGGGTATTACATAGACAAACGAAATGGCATTGCCTACACACAGTCCAAGCGCTGATTACACCGGGCCTGTCAGTGGCTGGGGCTGCTCAAGCCAGTCGGGGAATATCTCCCGCGAAAATGGCGGAAGCGATGCAAGAATAGACTTACCATAAAATTTGCTGATGAGACGTTCATCAAAGACTGTAATCCGACCGGTATCCGTTTCACTGCGAAGCAACCGACCTGCTGCCTGAACTAGTCTGAACGAGGCTTCGGGCACCGATAACGTCATAAATGCATTTCTGCCTTGCTGTTCAACCCACTGTGCCAAGGTCGCCTCTATGGGGTCATTCGGAACTGAAAACGGTATTTTTGCGATAAGCACGTGTTCGCAATACCGACCTGGCAGATCCACTCCCTCAGCAAAACTTGCCAATCCAAAAATAACACTGTGATCTCCATCATCAACTTTTTGTCTGTGCAAGGTTAGCAACTGCGCTTTCTGGTAGTCATCCTGACACAAGACTACTTTGCGTAACTCAGGGGATAAACCTTCCAGTACATCCAGCATCTGCCGCCTTGAACTGAACAACATCAATGACGCCTCTTTAGGATTCAGCAGGTCAGGCAACAAAGAGATGATGGCAGCAGTGTGTGCTCTTGTGTCGGTGGGATCGCAGTTTAAGCGCGGAATAATCAGTTTTGCGGCGTTAGCATAGTCAAACGGGCTGCTGATGCGGTGATAAACGGTATGTGCCGGAAGTCCAGCACGCATCGCCAGCACATCAAATGTGCCTAACGCAGATAAGGTTGCCGATGTCAGAACTGCGCCGGCACAGCGTTGCCACAGATGCTCTATTAATGTTTGCGCCGCCAGCACCGGACTGCAACTGAGTTGATAGTCCATGGGTTCCTGATGGCTTCCGGAAACCGCGCCTCCATAAACTGAATTGATCGCACTTAGCCAGCGGGCAGCGGGTGCTTCACCTGCCGCATCGGACCGTGCAAACGCCTGCCAGAGTTTTTCATTACCCTCCGAGCGTGAGACCATGCCGCCGATCATGGGAAACCATAGCTCCGCGTGTTGTCTGGCTATCAACGTATCGGCTTCCTCAATCTGCCTGCGAAGTGCAGCGGCTATTTCACGAAGGCGTCGACTGAAGATCATAAAAGATGCACCCAATTGCCTTGCATGCTCACGTAATTCTTCAGGCACGACCCCCAGTTCAAAAGTCATTGTGTCGGCGCTATCAGTATTCCTTGCTTCAGAACTCTTGTTGTCCCCTGTTTTTAGTAAGTGCTGCGCATAAAGATGTTCAAGCATCATCAACACGGACGCACATTGTTCGCCTATTGACTTTGCGACTGGCTCAAGGTCGGCGCATTCTCGACTGATGACTCCATTGTCTTGTAACCGACTGTCATTCATGAGTTTTCTTAGCGAGCGCCTGGCTGTTTCCAGCCAGGCGAGTGTGCTTCGCAGAAGTGTGGCTGAAGAAAAGTGTTGATTTGTCTTGCCAGGCAAATGATGGGCTTCATCAAAGATATAGATGGTGTCTTCCGGAGCGGGAAGTATAACGCCGCCGCCCAGTGCGAGATCGACCAATACCAGATCGTGATTAGCGACAATGCAATCTACTTGTTGCACCTGTTCGCGGGCTTTGTAAAAGAAGCAACGTTTGAAATTACTGCACTTTTGGCCTGCGCATTGTCCTGCTTCAACGGTGACAGGTGACCAGTCTTTTTCACTGATCACTCCCGACCAGTCATCCCTGTCCCCTTGCCACTGGCCAGCGCTGATTTTTTCAAGCATGTGTTCGTATAGAGCCAGGTTGTTATCTACCGGGTTATCCAACGCAACACCAAACAACTCAAGCATGGCATCCTGGCTGGAATTTCCCTGCAGTAACTGATCAAGTCGTGAGAGGCACAGGTAGCGACCCCGTCCCTTAGCCAACACATAACTGAATTCAAGTCCACTGTGCTGAAGAATATCCGGAAGGTCGCGCATGGAGACCTGTTCCTGCAAAGCGACAGTAGCAGTTGCCAGCACTACTTTTTTTCCCAAATGACGTGCTAACGGGAGTGTCCCCAGCACATAAGCCAGGGTTTTACCTGTCCCTGTTCCTGCTTCAATCACAACTACCGGACTTGTGGATTGTGGTTCCTCAGCCGCTTGAAGCGAAGGGATCAATTCATGTCCTGTGGCTGCTTTACTTGCTTCGGGGACGATCGCATCAGTGTCGATAACCGACAACGCCTTGGCAATTTCAGCAATCATCAGGCGTTGACCACTCCTGGCTCGTAACGACTTACGACTTAGAATCTGCCGGTAAGCGTTCTGAATTTCGTCCTTGATATGATCAGCAAGCATGGTTTTGCAGCCTTCGGATTTTTGGCATTGGCAGTACAATGACTTCATCGTGTGTGCTGTGATTATAGCACTCGTCTGCTATGATACGTGGCCGATCAGGGAGAGCAGTAATTTATGACTTCGTCGACTAACCAGAATACTCAAGAGCCAGAATCAATCGTGGATGTTGAAATCCTTATGCCACCTGCAGAGCCGGTGCCTGAAGGGGAATCCGCTAACTTGGAACCCAGACAGGCAGCCAAGCCGGTTGATAAACGCACTGAATCTGAAAAATTGCAGAGTGCGATCAATGGTACGTCATACAAGGATCAGCCTACCCTGCTTGCTCTGAAGCGCAGGCTTGAAAGACTGGCGCTCGCCGAGGCTACCGATCAGCCGCCGACAGATACCATCGTTGCACTCTCTACCTTGCTTGATCAACGCCTGAGTGAATACGACAACTGGCAAAAAAAGCAGGTGCTTGAAATTGAGCAAGATATCGCAAAGATCAGTGTCCGGATTGCAGAAGGCAAAATCACTGAAGCGCAAAGTCAAGTTGATCGTAGTCACAACCAGTTAAAACGAATAAATTCCGATGATCAGGCAAGGTTGATTGGGTTGATCGCACCACTTCGTGAAGAATTGGCCAGATTGCTGGATTGGAAAAAATTTGCTTCCTCCGAAAAAAAGAAAGAACTGATCGACAAAATGCAGACCCTGACGGATAGCACTGTGCAACCCGCCCAAAAGGCAAAACTGGTGCGGGCGCTGCAGGATGAGTGGAAGACACTTGGGCATTCCGATGATAACGATGCTTTGTGGACGCAGTTTAGTGAGTTTGCAAGGGTCGCATTCGAGCCCTGCAAAACCTACTTCAAGGATCGCAAAGATCAGCAGGCGGGCAACTTGATTGCTCGCAATAATATTTGTGAACAACTGGAGGCGTATTCTGTCACTATCAAAGACATCGGTGTCAATCTGAATGAACTGACGCGTCTCGAGAATCAGGCGCGCGAGGACTGGAAAAAATATGCTCCCGTCGCTCAGGCTAAAATCAGTGCGTTACAGGAACGTTTTAATGCAGTCCTGACAGAACTGCGGCATCATCGTCGCCAGGCAACGCAGTCTCATAATGCTGCCAAACTGGCCTTGATAGAACAGGCCAAAGCATTGGTCACCAGCGACGATATCGGCGGTGCGATCCAACGAGCTAAATCATTACAGCAGCAGTGGAAGGATCTTGGTCCCGGATCATTTAAAGATGATCGAAAACTCTGGACTGACTTCCGGGCTGCGTGTGATGCCCTGTTTGCTCGCAGGGGTGAGATCAGCAAAGAAAAGCGTCAACAAGGTCGAAACTCCAGCACCACGTCGCCAGTCAAAGAAATTCTGAAATCTGTCAGTGCACTGCTTGCCCTGGATGATGAATCATTCAGCGATTCACGGGCAAAATTCACAGCGCTCTCTGAGGCATTTAAAGAAGCGCTGACGCCTGACATGAAAAACGAACGCAAAATATTCCAGGAGCAATTCAGCAAACTTGCGAAGCAGTTTGATGCGCGTTTGCGTGCAACGCCTGATCGGAAAACATTGCAATTGTTGCAACAGGTTCATGCACAGGCAAATTTCTGCAGAGAGCAGGAGGATCTTTTGGCTACAGGGTCTTCTATTGCTGAATCAACAGAAGCACTTGAACAACACTGGCAGAGTTTCGAAAAAATCGCAGACGATGCACTTGAGCAGTTGCTGAAGAAACGGTTTCAGCAAGTGCTTAAATTGCAGACCGATAAAGATGGCTGGTCGGGTTTAGCTGAAAAGCAAGATCTGCGCGCGCGAGAATTGTGTGTAGAAGCAGAGATAATGCTGGGAGCAGATACACCTGCCGCTGATAAGGCAATCCGCATGCAACAGCAACTAAATCAGTTGCAACGTGGTCTTGGCAGAGCGCCGCTATCGCAGAAAGAAAAAGCACAAAGATTGCAGACGATCGAATTGCATGTGCTGGCGATGGGGCCATTAACCGCGCTCAACCGTGGCAGTCTGGAGCAGAGAATACAGCAGCTTAAGCTAAAGTTGTGATCATGAACGTACGGGATTGAGGCAATTCTGTTTCCAGAATTCCCTCAATCCACACCTTGTGTTTCAGACATCAGCGCATAGCGGCTGAAAAAAGGATTCGCGTACATCTGCAAGACGTATCGCCTGATGTTGGGATCCAGCTTTGAGATTCTTTCTTCAAACTGAGCTTTGCTATCTGGGTCGATCTGCGATGTGGCAAGAATTCTAGCGCCTTCATCCGATACAAGCGGAACAAGCGTGTCATCGATCTGACGCAAAAACTCAACCGCCAGTATATTGGTGCTATGCAGGTGATAGTTACCGATTATCTGCTCATCAATCAATCTTGCTATATGTTCGTCATCATCATCTGGCGTCAGCACCAACTCCTTGCCAAACGCAACATGTACATGCCCTTTGTAACCAATCATTCCGGTTACGATGCTGTGGATATCACTTTTTTCATCTTTCTTGAAACTGCCAAGTTCAATTTTTTGGTATAGCTCATTGCCCTTTAAGCTGTCGCAGGCATCAACCTCATAGGAAATCGACACTGGAATAATGTGCAGCGATTGCAGTGCTTCGCCAATCGGGTTGGGACGTTTGGCCAATGCCAGCATTTTGAGTAGCGCTGTTTCAGTTTTATCGATGCCATCTTTAGCGCGCCCTTCCCGTTGCGCGATCCAGACACTGCAATGCGTCTCAACACAATGGTGAATATACTCTGACAACTGTTTCGAGGATTTCAGCAGTTCCCGACCTTTTAACGATCGCTTGACGATAAAACTTTTGTTCAGTCGCATAAGATCGCTGACAAATTCTCTTTTCAGAAGATTGTCACCTATTGCTATGCGCAGCGTTTCAAAATCAGCATGGTACAGCATATAGTTTACAAAGGCCGGATCCATGGCAATATCGCGATGATTGCTGACAAAAAGATAGGATTTGTCCTTTGATAAACCTTCCATGCCACTGTGCGTCAATGACGTGGTGGTTCTTTCAATCATCTTATCCATATAAGTGGCAATGACATCTTGCATGGACTTTACGTTATTGACATTTTTTAACTCTGCAGTCAGTTTCCGACGCGCTAACGCGCACATAAGCGCAGGCAAAAATTTGAAAATTCGCGGATGACTGAATCCGGCAATGCTGCGGACAAATTCATCATCCACCAACAATGAATCAAGCACCGGACGGATTTCATCATCATTGTAGGGTCTGATATCTTTAAAAAGATCTGTCATGTGCGATCAGCCTGATTAGCCGGATGTTGGTATTGACTCTGATATTTGGGTAGGGCTACGCAGGTAGCTGAAATTCGGCGCGATTCTACCGACTTTGATCTGGTCAGGCAAACAACCATCCCAGATTTAATCCGCCTGTGTTTCTGCCCAACTCTCCAGGGAATGCAGCCAGCTTTCCAGTTCGTCCAGCAAGCGCTTGCTTTGACTGTCACTGCACTGACTTCGTTCCTGCTGTATGACTAGGCGGCATGAAAAAAGATTCAGAGCGTCAGTCAGTTGTCTGTCGTCTACATTCAGGCATTGTTGTTTGCAATAGAGTCGCCAGCGTTTTAGTTCCTCAGTATTCAATGTTGAGCGAAAATTGCGCGCCCGGTAGCGGAACAACATTTCAGGAAGACGTGCATCCTTAAACTGTGAACACAACTGATCATGCCGGGTAGCCAGTTCAGTTGCCGTCATGCTGCGCAGAGTACTCATCAATCGTTTGTCAGCATCAGAAAAAAAACCGCCGCTGTAAATTTGTTCATCAGGATCTTCAGCGATTGGTCGTTCCCCGGCAGACATCTGCGCCTGAAACTGTATTGCTATCACTATCTCATTCAGAAAGCCGGTTTTTGCGCGCAACAAATTCCAGTGATGACGACATTTGCCCCAGTTTATTGAGGAGCTATTGCGCTGCGATTCATCCATAACTGACATCGGTGCTATCGCCGGACATCGATTGGTATGCAGTACAGAAACTGGCAGCCTGATCTCCCCTTCCTCCAGATCCTTTTTTGCAACAAACAATTTTTTTGCGAGTTCCACCGCTTTCATTTCAAGCCAAGGAGATGGATCAATAGAGAGGTCATAAATTAGGATGCCGTTGGATTCTTGCGGATGGGCAGTAAGTGGCATCACCAGCGCAAGGCAGGAATTACGTGCCGGATACACAGAGGAGGCATGCAAAAACGGTTTTTGCGACCTCAGATCAATCATCGCCTGGACTTGCGTCTTGCTACGTAGATCAAACGCAAACTTGTAAAATCTGGGCTGAGCCGTTTTCATTATGCGTGCCAGCGCAATGGTGGCGCGCACGTCTGACAGCGCGTCGTGTGCGTTTTCATGCGCCAGACCGTTACTGCTGGTAAGCGCGGCCAGCTTAAACACCGGTGAACCATCCTCCAGACGGGGCCAGATAATGCCCTCTGGCCGCAAAGCATGACACAAGCGCATAGCATCGATGATGTCCCATCGACTGTTGCCATTTTTCCACTCGCGCTCATACGGATCGTAAAAGTTTCGGTACAACAGTTGCCGGCTGAGTTCATCATCAAACCGAATACTGTTGTATCCGGCAACACAGGTCTGGGCTTTCGAAAACTGCTCATGAATCTGCCGTACAAACTCTGCTTCAGGCAGACCACGCTGTTGAGCAAGGGAGGGAGTGATCCCTGTAATCAGGCAGGCTTTAGGGTGTGGTAGCCGATCTGCTGAGGGCTGGCAGTACATGACTAGCGGCTGATCAATTTCGTTAAGTTCAAAATCTGTTCGCACACCTGCAAACTGAGATGCCCGATCCCTTCTCGGATCAGCTCCCCATGCTTCATAGTCGTGCCAGTAAATAGTTGCTGCCATTACATTTTCCAGAGATATTCAGAGGCATCCGATCGTCGGCCGACTATAACATATTCAGCCCCCGACTCATTTTGTAGTAACATCAAGAACTAAAGAACAACACCTGTAACAGGACAACCGCGTTATGCAATTCCCCGGATCTCACATTCTCAGTGTCAGTCAGTTTGAACGCACTGATGTCGAAAAAATTTTTGATGTGGCTGATGGAATGCGCCCTTTTGCTCATCGTGAACGTATGACCAAAGTATTGGATGGGGCGATTCTGGGAAACATGTTTTTTGAACCCAGCACTCGTACCCGCGTCAGTTTTGGATGTGCTTTTAACCTGCTGGGAGGCGAAGTTCGTGAGACAACGGATATCAAGGCCAGTTCTCTGACAAAAGGGGAATCGTTGTACGACACCGGCCGGGTGATGAGTGGATACAGCGATATCATTGTTATGCGCCACCCTCAGGCAGGTTCCGTTGCAGAATTTTCACGTGCCAGCAGAGTGCCGGTTTTTAATGCCGGCGATGGCCCTAATGAACATCCTAGTCAGGCGTTGCTGGATCTGTACACAATCAAGAAAGAATTGGTGTCGCGCGACCAGGGTATTGATGGTATGCATATCGCCATGGTTGGAGACCTTAAACATGGCCGCACCGTACATTCCCTTTCTCAGTTAATCAGCCTTTACAAAAAAATCCGATTTACGTTGATCTCTCCAAAAGAGCTGCGAATGCCTGAGGATATTGTGGAGGAGTTACGTAAACGCGAGCATCAGGTAGTTGAAACTGAAGACATGGAACACGGGCTTGAAGCCAACGATATTGTCTACCTGACCCGCATTCAGGAAGAACGATTTGCGACCAAGCTTGAGGCTGACATCTACCGAGGTCGTTTCCGCCTTAATCAGGCGATTTATACGCGGTATTGCCGCCCCAATACCGTCATCATGCATCCACTGCCGCGTGATTCGCGCGATGATGCCAATGAACTGGATAACGACCTGAATCAGCACCCGAGCCTGGCGATTTTCAGGCAGACAGACAATGGGGTATTGGTGCGAATGGCGTTGTTTGCGTTGACACTTGATGTCACTGATCAGGTTGAAAAGAGCGCGCGTGCAGTTAATTGGTACACAGAACGTCGTTTCTAAAGCTTAATTTTTTGCACTATCAACCAGGATGTTGGATATGGGCTTCAAGGATCTGCTGAAGATAATGATCGCCAAAGAAGGCTCTGACCTGTTTTTGACAGCAGATGCTCCTCCTAGCATCAAAGCATTTGGACATATGGTGCCTTTGGGCAGCCAGATTCTGCCCGCTGGCGCCGTTGAAACAATTGCTGCTCAGTTGATGACGCCGGATCAGGCGCGCGCTTTTGAGAAAGATCCTGAACTGAACATTGCTCTCTCCGAGCCCGATATCGGCAGATTTCGAGTAAACATTTTTAAGCAGCGCGGTCAGTTGGCAATGGTCGCACGGCACATCAAAACTGATATCCCCAGTTGTGATCAACTGAGTTTGCCCGACACTCTAAAAGATCTGGTGATGAGCAAACGCGGCTTGGTGATGTTTGTCGGCGGAACAGGTTCAGGGAAATCGACCTCTTTGGCCGCGCTGATCGATTATCGGAATCAGAACAGCGATGGGCATATCATCACGGTTGAGGACCCTATCGAATTTATTCATCCGCACAAAAGATCCATCGTCAGTCAACGTGAAGTGGGTGTTGATACCGCCAGTTATGAATCAGCATTAAAAAACACGCTCCGTCAGGCGCCCGATGTCATTCTTATTGGTGAAATCCGCAGTCAGGATACGATGGAACATGCTTTGGCGTTTGCAGAAACCGGGCACCTGTGTTTGTCGACTTTGCACGCTAACAATGCAAACCAGGCGCTGGATCGCATCATCAATTTTTTCCCGGAGGAACGTCACAAACAGTTGTTTCTTGACCTGTCTCTGAATCTGCGCGGATTGGTTTCCCAACGCCTGATTCCCTCGGTTGACGGACGCCGCGCGGCAGCCTTTGAGATACTGCTGGGAACACCACGGGTTTGTGATCTGGTAAAACAAGGTAAAGTCGACGAAATCAAGGAAGTGATCGATAGGTCTGAAGAACAAGGAATGCAGACGTTCGACTCTGCGTTATACACCTTGTTCAGACAAGGCAGAATTTCCGAAGAAGAAGCGTTAAAAAACGCAGATTCACGCAACAACCTCAGACTGAAGATCCAGTTGTCAGACAGTAAAACGCCAGAACCTGCCAATCAATTCGCAGGCCTGGCGCTCAGTCCTAAAGATTAGAGATATCCTACAGTTCCCGTGCGATCAGCAATTTCATGATTTCGTTGCTGCCGCCATAGATTTTCTGGATACGTGCATCGATATACATTTTGGCTATGGGGTACTCCATCATGTAGCCATATCCGCCAAAGAACTGCAGACATTCATCAACAATCTCGCATTGTTTTTGTGTTGTCCACCATTTCGCCATTGCAGCAGTGGAGGCGTCTAATTTGCCTTCCAATAATTTCATGGCACAGTCGTCAACAAAAACCCGGGCAATTTTTGCTTCGGTCAATCGTTCAGCCAATCTGAACTGAGTATTCTGGAAATCCAGAATGCGCTTGCCAAACGCCTTTCGTTCCTTGACATATTCCCGTGTGTATTCGAGCGCCCTTTCAATTGCCACACAGGCACTGACTGCAATGATCAGACGTTCTTGTGGCAACTGCTCCATCAACTGCACAAACCCCAGGCCTTCCTGTGCGCCCAGCAGATTCTCCCTGGGAACTTTGACATCATCAAAAAATACCTCGGATGTATCCTGGGCTTTAAGTCCAATCTTTTCAAGATTCCTGCCGCGAACAAAACCGCCATGACCTTCTACGGTGTCGGTCTCGACCATAATCAGCGACACACCTTTTGAACCTGCCGCAGGGTCTGTCTTTACAACCACACAGATCAGATTCGCCAATTGCCCGTTGGTCAAAAAAGTTTTTTGGCCGGTTATGCTGTAAGCATTATCAATTTTTTTTGCTTGCGTAGTGATGCCCTGAAGATCTGATCCGGTACCGGGTTCAGTCATGGCTATGGCGCCCACCAATTCACCGCTGGCCATCCGCGGCAACCATTTTTGTTTCTGCTCTTCTGAACCATATTGCAGTATGTAATGCGCAACAATCCCTGAGTGCACTGAATTGCCAATTCCCGTAATGCCCGCTCTTGCCATTTCTTCTTCGATGATCATTTCGTGTCGGAAATCGCCACCGCCGCCGCCATACTCGGCGGGAATAGAGGCGCACAAGATGCCGGCCGTCCCTGCCTTCAACCATGCATCTCTGTCGACTATTCCCTGTTCATCCCAACGTTTGACGTGCGGCACAAATTCTTTATTAAAAAACCGCGCAATATGATCGCGCATGATACTGAGTTCTTCGTTCATCCATGGCGATGTAGCCGACGAACTGTTTGCTGTAGCGTGTGTCATGCTGGAAAAACTCCTGATGAGAATTCAATTCTATGATTAACGAGCTGCCATGCGAATGCCAGCATCAAGGCGGATGACTTCTCCGTTAAGATAGGCGCAACGGATAATATGCACGGCCATATCTGCGAACTCTTCAGGCAGCCCCATACGTTTCGGGAACTGAATCATGTCGACCAATGCGTCTTTTACTGGTTGCGGTGATGCCATCAGCAATGGAGTTGCAAAAATGCCCGGCGCAATGGTCATCACCCGGACGCCATCTCTCGCCAGATCACGAGAAATTGGTAATGTCATGGAGGCGATACCTCCTTTGGACGCGCTATAGGCCGCCTGCCCCATCTGTCCATCGTATGCGGCAACCGATGCAACGTTGACAATCACACCACGTTCATTGTCGCTGTTTTGTGGTTCGTTTTTCACCATCGCGGCAGCGCAGAGTCTTAACACATTAAAAGTGCCCAGCAAATTCACCCGGATAACACGGGTAAACTGCTCCATGCTCATCGGGCCGTCTCTGCCGACCGTTTTAGCCGCAGCACCAATGCCGGCGCTGTTAATATTGATATGCAGATTGCCAAAGGTATTCAGTGTCTTTTCAATCGCAGACTGAACCTGGTCCTCGTTACTGACGTCTCCGGCTGCCCAAATGGCCTGGGCGCCTAATCGTTCAGCCTGTTCCTGTACACGAGTTGCATCCAGATCAAACATCATGACATTGACGCCCTCAGAAACGAGGCGCTCTGCAGCCGCCAATCCAAGGCCAGAAGCTGCGCCGGTGATGAATGCTGTTTTTTGTTGCAATTGCATGGTAAAACCCCGACAAATTCTTGTTATAAAAAAATTCAGAAAACATATGGCCGGCCGCAAGAATGAAAGAACAGCGCCATAAAATCAACCATCAAAAGTCATAGTTACGGAAGCTTTGTTATGGGCCCTTTGCACGGATTCAAAATCATCGAAATGGCGGCCATCGGCCCGGTGCCGTTCTGTGGCATGTTGTTGTCAGACATGGGTGCCGATGTTGTGCGTATTGACCGTCAAGGGGTTGTGAGTATGTTCCCGGACAATCCTGTGAATCGTGGTCGCAGATCAATCGAACTTAATCTGAAAACTGATAATGACCGGGAATTGGCTTTGGCCTTGATATCCAAAGCAGATGCGCTGATCGAAGGTTACCGCCCTGGTGTGATGGAGCGCCTGGGTTTGAGTCCTGATGTGTGTCTGCAACAAAACAAGAAGCTGGTGTACGGCCGGATGACCGGCTGGGGGCAGTATGGCCCCCTCGCCAGTGCTGCCGGGCATGATATTAACTACATTGCGCTGACTGGGGCATTGCACGCTATGGGCGCAGATTCACGTGTCCCTCACCCACCACTGAATCTTGTAGGTGACTATGGTGGTGGATCGTTATATCTCGCCATGGGCGTGTTAGCTGCACTACTGGAGGCTGGCAAGTCGGGCCAGGGACAAGTGATCGATGCAGCAATGACTGATGGCAGCGCAAGCTTGATGACCATGTTCTATGGCATGATGGCAGCGGGCAGTTGGCGCAACAAACCTGGGCACAATTTGCTGGATGGTGGTGCTCCGTTTTACGACTGTTATACCTGTGCCGATGGTCGTCATATCAGTATTGGCCCAATTGAACCGCAGTTCTATGCCGAATTGCTGCAGCGCTGCGAGATTACCGTCCCGGTCATGCAGGCGCAGATGGCGGTAAAGACCTGGCCTGAACAAAAGCAGATACTGAGC
Source organism: Gammaproteobacteria bacterium (assembly GCA_947458495.1). Taxonomy (GTDB): domain Bacteria; phylum Pseudomonadota; class Gammaproteobacteria; order Pseudomonadales; family Pseudohongiellaceae; genus Pseudohongiella. The sequence continues at coordinate 12,785 of CANHAR010000015.1, forward strand.
AATGTGTTTATGGGCAAAACCCGCGATGAATGGTGTCAGATTCTTGAAGGTACCGATGTTTGTTTTGCACCAGTACTCGATATGAACGAAGCAATCCGCCATCCTCACAATGTTGCAAGATCTACGTTTGTGGAGAGCCATGGGCAATTGCAACCAGCTCCTGCTCCACGTTTCAGCCGTACTCAGGGCAAAATTTCCGGACCTGCACCTGGCACTGATCAACATCGTCAACAAATTATTGATGACTGGAACATTGTCAGGTAGAGGCTCCATTAGTCGATCACGAAAAGCAGAGTGTCATCATGCTGAGCAATAAAGAATATATTTGTCACGATGCAGTGGGCCTCGCTGATCTGAGAGCGAGCGGTGATGTCAGCGCGCAGGAACTGCTGCAGTGTGCCTTGTCGCAATCCGCGCGCTTAAACCCACTGATGAATGCCGTTGTCGCTGAAGACGCCGATGGAGCGCTGAAGATTGCTACCGCTCTGGATTGCGGTAAACATCAAGGCCTGTTATCCGGTGTGCCGTTTTTGGTCAAAGAGGTCAATGCCGTTGCCGGATGGCCGCATACCCGCAGTACACAACTGTTAAAAAATCAGATCGCCAAGGCCGACAGCGCCGTTGTGCGTCGGTACAAGCAGGCTGGATTGGTTCCATTTGGCAGCACCAACACACCAGAACTTTGCCTGACCATCACAACTGAATTTTCTTTATTCGGGGTTTGCCGAAATCCTCATAATCTTGCTTACACGACCGGAGGTTCCAGCGGCGGATCGGCCGCTGCGGTGGCGGCTGGTATTGTGCCTTCAGCTGATGCCAGTGATGGTGGCGGTTCTATTCGTATACCTGCGGCAAATTGTGGATTGATAGGATTAAAACCCAGTCGGGGGCTTACGGTTGTCGAAGCGGATGTGGGCGCGGCCTGGAGTGGCATGAGTGTCAGTCACGTGGTCACACGCTCAGTTCGCGACAGCGCCGCATTTCTGGATATTCTTAAACTCAGTAAACCAGAGTTGTTTGCGCTGCCAGAGTATCGGGAGTCGTACTATTACACTCACACGCGATCACCGGGAAAGCTGAGAATCGCGTTGCAGAGACAACACCCGGGTGGTCACCCGGTTCACGCTGACTGTCTGGCTGCGTTGGATCAGGTCGCCCGGCTTTGTGAAGGCAACGGCCATAGTATTGAAGAGACTGCACTACCCGTTGATTATGCGAAGGTCGGCGCAGCGATGGCGACATTGATTAATATCCACGTTGCACAGATCGTCAGTGCCGGGCTGCAAACAGTCGCAACACAAGAACTTGCTACCGGCAAAAACCGCGACTCTGGCTCATCATTATCCCTGACACTGGAGTCTGCCGGCCTGTCAGAATCCAGTCGGCGTATGGCTGCCAGGGGTATGCAAAGCAGCGCCGCGCAGTATCTGGCCGCGCTGGACACCCTCAAACAGGCTGAGCGTCAAATGGCGGCTCTGCATCAACAGTTTGATATCGTGCTCTCCCCGGTGCTTGCTCAACCACCTGCGCCGCTGGGCTGGCTAAATATGAACTCTGGTGATGTCCGTGAATACGCCAGCCGATATGCCAGTTACAGTCCGTTTACAGCACTTTTTAACGGTACTGGTCAACCCAGTATCTCCCTGCCACTGCTTACCGGCAGCAATAACTTACCCATCGGGGTAATGGCCAGTGCGGTCTGGGGTATGGATCATCTGTTACTGCAATTGGCTAATCAGTTGATTCCCGGGATAGTTGCTACGGCACACATGCCGTGAGGTGACTGCCTACCCAGTGCATAAGGCAATTGGTATACTGCCAGCCTTTTTTGAATGGCGTTGATGCCAGCACAACCACAGGAAATGAATTTGTCATGAGTAAATCTTCTACTTTTTCGCGTTGGCGCCCTCACCCCTGGCATGGTATTGCCGTGGGTACTGATCTGCCGCGCGTAGTTAATGCTTATATTGAAATCACGCCGTTTGACCAGATGAAGTACGAGATCGACAAAGATTCCGGCTACCTGTGTATTGATCGTCCACAACCCACTTCTGCGCAGCAGCCCACCTTGTATGGTTTTATTCCACGCACTTACTGCGGTAATCGTGTGCGAGATCTGATGTCAGGTACCGAGTGTGGCGATGGCGATCCCCTGGACATCTGTGTGATCAGCGAGCGCGCAATTGACCGCTCTGAAATCATCATCAAAGCCAAAGTATTGGGTGGTTTGCCTATGAATGATGGTGGTGAGGCTGACGACAAAATTATCGCTGTGATCAAAGATGATCCGGTTTTCGGCCACATGAACGATATCTCAGAATTGCCGCCCACGCTTGTGCATCGCATTTCTCATTATTTCCAGACCTACAAAATGGTTCCAGGGAAAGCGAACAAAGTCTCCATTGGAGCCGCCTACGGCTATGAGCACGCTAAGGTAGTGCTGGCAGCCGCTATGGCTGACTACGATGAAGACTATGGTGATGTACTTAACGAGTGAATACCCGCCATTGAGATAAAAAAAACGGCCTGCGGGCCGTTTTTTTATTTGAGAACTTTGTGCCTGACTGCCGTTACCTCTGCCAGAATTGAAATGGCGATTTCTGCCGGTGTCTTACTTCCTATCATGTAACCGATGGGTGCATGTAGTTTTGCGATTTCTGCCTCGCTCAAACCGAGTTCAGGCAAGCGCAGTCTTCGGTTTTCAGAGGTGCGTTCTGACCCCATTGCACCAATGTAAAATGCATCGGTTTTTAAGGCTTCCATCAAGGCCATATCGTCAACGCGCGGATCGTGTGCCAGCGCGATTATTCCGCTATAAGGATTGCTGAACTGATCACGCACCAGGTCATCAGGCAGATCTGATGACAAATGCACACCTGGTACAAACCAGTTGTCCAGGTAGTCAGGTCTGGGGTCGCACAGAGTAACGTCATAATCCATACTCAGCGCCAGTTCAGCGACATAACGTGCCACGTCACCCGCGCCAAGCAGCAGCAGTCGATATCTCGGACTCAGACTATGCTGCATCTGCGAGTGAGACCAGATAATTGCATCATCTGAAGACTCTGGAGAAGTATCAATATGACCGGTGATTAGATCCACTTGCCGACTGATACGTTGGTGCTGATTCAAAGCAGTATCAATAGCAGAAAATGTTTGGATGTTGTGAGGGGTTGCCTGAATCAGTTCCAACATGACATGCAGCTGACCACCGCACGGTAATCGCAACCGCGCCTGCTCCTCGGCCGATACGCCATAGTGAACCATAAATGGCTTCTTTTCAGTTTCATAACGGGTCTTTAGAGCACCTTCTCGTAATTGCTGTAAAAAATCTTCCTCAATACAACCACCCGAGATAGACCCTACCAATTCCCCATCCTGGGTACACGCCATCATCGCCCCAACAGGTCTGGGAGATGAACCCCATGTTTTTATAATGGTCGACAACCAGACGGATTTGCCCTCTGCCAGCCATTTGGAGACCCAGGAGATGATGTGGTGTTGACTGCTTTGCATATCTTTAAATCCTTATGACCGACAGTTTTATAACGGCGAGCGTTGACCAGACTTGAATACGCGACCGAGCATCACAGGGCCAGCGGGCCTGAGTATACACCTTCTTTTGACAGTGAAAAAAACAGACTGTTTGTGGATTTATCACGCGGCTGAGAACGGTATTCTGGCTAAACGTATGGAGCTTCGAATAGGTTATTGAAGACTGAAGGGCGCGTGAGTCTGTTCCAGGCGCAACAAAAATTCTTTACAGTCAAGGCCGCCACCAAAACCAATGAGTGCACCGTTACTGCCAATAACGCGGTGACAGGGAATTACTATCGGCAAAGGATTCTGGCCGTTGGCTGCTCCAACTGCCCTGCTTGCTTCAGGTTTTCCGATGCATTTAGCAATATCACCGTAACTGCAAGTTGTGCCGTAGGGGATCTTCTCCAGTGCGGCCCAGACCGCCAACTGGAAATCAGTACCCTTGGGCGCTAATGTCAGTGCGAATGTAGTCAGTTCACCCGCAAAATAGGCAGCTAATTGTTGCTTGACCGGTTTAAAAGCATCGTTACGTCTCATCCAGTCGGCCGACGGAAGCCTGGTCGCCTGTCCTGTCGGAAAACTGATCAGTTCGAGCGACACGCCATCACCGGCCAGCAGTAAACTGCCAACCGGTGAGTCGTAATAGCTGTAGTAAGTGACACTCATATTCAACGAGTTTGCAGGTCTTCAGCCAGCGCAACTGCCCTTGAAATGACATACTGAAGGACTGCTTCTGTATCAGACTCACTTAGCTGACCGTCAAAAGCCACCATGCCGCCAGCTGCCAATTCTCCTCTCAGAACAACTGCATTCCAGGCGTCCAGATTATGCAAACGCGCAGAGTAGCGGAGGTCTGGGAAAACACCTGCACCATCACTGGCTGCATTGTTTCCGTGGCACACGCTGCAGAAACGTCCGTAAGCCTGTTCGCCTTGTGCCAACATTTCATTGTTTGCAATCAGCGGCGGAGGATTGAGGGCGCGCTCTTCAGCGGTGATCACCTGAGTTGGCAGTTGATGTGTGCCGTTTAACGCATACACCAGCAGACGGGAGTTATTACTGGATTGGCGTGTCGTGGAGCCCAGAGCACCGGGGCCTGTCTGCGGCAGAGCGCGAGATCCGCTCAGGACAGCCACATACTGAACTCCGTCAATCATATAGGTTGAGGGCGCTGCAACCGTTGAAGATTGAGTAATGGCTGACCACAAACGTTCACCATCCGTATCACGGTAGGCTACAAATTCCCCTGCGCCGTTACCCTGGAAGACCAGGCCGCCGGCGGTTGATACAACACCCGCTGCATGCGTAGGGATTAATTGAGGCGCTCGCCAGACTTCGCGCTGTGCAACAGGATCCCATGCCAGCAGGTATGCCTGACGCACAGGGGCTGCATCGCCCGCTGCTGCAACAAGACGTGCCCCTTCAGCGAAGTCGGTCCCGGTATTCCAGCCCCTTTCGGAGATAACCATATCGGGCTGTGCAACATAGCCCATGTTGTTCTCGGTCGCGGGTAGATAAACAAGGTTGGTTTTTTTGCTGAACGACATTGGATGCCAGTTATGTCCGCCGAGTGGGCCTGGCTGAACAATCATTGGTATGCCGGTGATGTTATAACGCGCTTCCGGGACCTCAACAGGACGTCCGGTTTCCAGATCGACATGGGTTGCCCAGTTCACAGGCACAAATTTTTCAGCAGACAGCAGTCGACCTGTTAATGCGTCGAGCACGTAGAAAAAGCCATTTTTTGGCGCTTGCATTACTACGCGGCGGGTTTCGCCGCCAATATCAAGATCAGCGACAACAATCTGCTGTGTTGCGGTGTAGTCCCAGGTCTCGCCTGGGGTTGTCTGGTAGTGCCACACATAACTGCCATCGTCAGGATTGATTGCAACGATTGATGTCAGAAACAGATTGTCTCCACCGCCGGGGCTGCGAAGCGACTGGTTCCACGGTGAGCCATTGCCAACACCGATATACATCAGATGCGATTGCGGATCGTACGCCATGGAATCCCAGACCGTACCGCCCGCCCCCATTGCCCACCACTCGCCTGTCCAGGTGTCAGCAGCCCATTCCAGTTCCGGTTGCTCAAAACCGTCTGCGGGATTGCCGGGTACCGTGTAAAAACGCCACTGTTGCTCACCGGTGTTTGTGTCGTATGCGGTGATATAACCACGTACACCGTATTCACCACCGGCATTGCCGATGATCACCTTGCCATCAATAATGCGCGGAACGCCAGTAATCGTATAAGGGCGCGACTGGTCAACGGTCACTACGCTCCAGAGTTCCTCGCCTGTGGTGGCGTTTAATGCGATCAGGCGCCCATCCAGCGCGCCTACAAATACTTTGCCTTCCCAGACAGCTACACCACGGTTGACGACATCGCAGCAGGCATCAACACCGCGCGCGCGATCGACCTTAGGATCATATTCCCACAACAGGCGTCCGGTTTTGGCATCAAAGGCTTTGACCATGCTCCATGCGGTGGTGATGTACAGCGCGCCATCAACGATGACGGGAGTCGCTTCCTGACCACGACTGGTGTCAAGATCTGCTGACCACAACAAGCCTAATTGGTCAACGTTTTCAGTATTGATCTGGTCCAACGGGCTGAAACGTTGTTCCCAGTAGTCACGACCCGCGGCCATCCAGTTTCCCGGCTCAGAGTCAGCGTTGGTCAGACGCATGCTGTCAACCGCAGCGGCATACGTGGCTGCTGTTGCAGCCCCATCCGAGGAACTGATGGTTGTTGATGCCGATTGAGTATCAGCAGGTGATTCAGCGGGTTGTTCTGCCGGTCCACACGCGGCCAGCAGGATTGCGGCCGCAGCCAGCAATCCCAGGTTGCTAATTTTTATCATTTTTTTCCCCTGAGCATTAGTCAGAATTCATTTACTGCTGTTTAAGTCTGAATACCAGCACCGCGTTCCCCGGCATCTGGCCGAATGTAGCATAACCTGTGCTGACAATCATGTAGTCGCCTGTGAGCACGGGCCCTGTCGCGTCGATCGAACCGCCTTTGGCAGCAATTCCGTTTATGGTCGGATATTCCTGAACAGTGTTGTACTCCCACACCAGTTCTCCTGTAGCAGCATCATGGGCAAACAGGTATCCACTCAACGAACTGGCAATGATCAATCCATCAGTGCTGGTAGCAGGACCCGAATAGGCATCCATGCAGCCTTGCACACCCTCCTGGCATCGTTCAGGGACGGGGGCGTACCAGAGAACTTCGCCGGTTTTCATGTCGATGGCATGCAGACCGGGTTGACGAGTCTCACCCGAATCATTCACGCCACCACGGTCAGATACCGGTACATACACAACATCACCTGAGAAGGTCATGCCCCAATGAATGCCGCCAAGAGCACCACCGCGACCCACACGAGTTGACCATAAAAGTTCACCGTTGTTATTCGGATCAAGTCCAACAACAACAGCACCTTTAGTGCCAGCGACAACAATATCGCGACCGTCTGAGAGGGTTGTTGTCACAATAGGAGCACCAATATCAAGATCGGGGCCTGCATCCGGGCAGTTGGGGTGACTTCCGCCCATGGCACATGCCATGGTGAAAGCGTCATCTGATACTGTCTGATGGATCCAGTTTATCGCCCCGCTTGCCATATCAAAGGCAATCACTGCGTCGCTGCTGTCGCTGGCCGGACGTGTATAGTTTTGGCCGGAGCCTGCGTACACCACGCCGCGCTCAACATCCATGCTGGGAGCCTGCCAGATCGGCGCTCCTGAGGGCGCCATCACAGGATTGCCTGCGCTGTTAACCCCGACCTGAGTTGCTTCTTCCATAACGTAGGTGTGCCAGACTTTTTCGCCGCTGTGCAGATCAAAAGCAGCCACGTTGCCACGGAAAGTGCAGCAATGATGATCGGGTCGCCCCGCAGCGCTGACCTCGGCAGAAGAGACCGGGACAAATATACGATCACCCGCGACTACCGGCGAACCTGTGCTGCGTGCAAACTGATGAGGATCTACTTCTGCTTCCCAGACCAGATCACCGGTAGTAGCGTTAAGTACATGTAATTCATTGGAGGCCACAGCCACAACGGCCAGATGTTCATTGCGTTGTTCGGACCATGCAATGGTGATTGCTGCGCGCACTTCCTGCGGAGCCTGGTAGGTCCAGTAGGCACAGCCACTTGTGATATCCATGGCATAAACAGTCCCGGTCGTACTTCCCATGAACATGACATTATTAATCACGCTGGGCTGGGCACGCGCTGCACTGGCATTGTCCAGTCCGAACGCCCACACAAATTCAAGTTCCGCGACGGTGCTGGCAGAGATGCCAGTTCCCTCGCTGGATTGAAATCGCGGGTTACTGTCACCGTTTCCCCAGCCATTCCAGTTAGTGGCAAGGTTCAGGTCAAGTGCAGGCATTGACTGTTCGCAGCGCGCAAGACCAGCAATGGTATCGGCCTGCATACGCGAACCGCTCAGATATTCTGACAAGGCAATTTTTTGCTCGTCACTCAGCGCTGCGCCCTGGGGGGCCATAATCCCTTGAGTGAGTGACAAATAGACACTGTTGGCAGTGTAGGTAGCCAGGGCTTCCCGGCGCGGGGTACGTTCGTCGGTGGGTGCCGCATGGCACATGGCGCAGTACTGGGTGTAAAGACCTTCACCGTCCAGATTTTCTGCTGAATTGACAAGCGGCATTACAACAACGGACAGCAAAACCAGTAATGTGCCTAACATTCTTTTCATTTATCGCCTCTCCCGATGACAGTCTTTTTTGAAACTCAGGCCTGATATCACTCCAATCAGTGCTTAGAGAAGTACGCAGACGGCCGAATGGTACCCGAAACCGGCATCAAAACGAACAGCTGTTCTTTGCAATTGCGACTGATCCCCGGGTGGCTGCGTCAATCTTGTTTGGTGTATAGTCCAGAGCGTTAAACAACGATATAACTCATGACCTCAGTCATGATGTTGTGCCTCCCTTCGGTTGCTGATAAACGGACAGGCTTGATTTTATGCTGATTAGGTTTCATCTCAATTCTCAGCAGTGTCTTCTCCCCGCGCAGGAAGACGTCACCAGTCAAAACCTGAGTGAAGCGATTTGGCTGGATCTGATCAATCCGGATGATGAAGAACGAGAGATGATGGCAAGTCTGCACAGCCAGCCATTGCCAGACACTGAAGATGTTGAGGAACTTGAGGCTTCTGCCAGATCGTATCAGGATGAAGCTGGTCTGCACGTGCACTCCATGTTCCTGCATAAAGTTGACGAGCGACATCGCAATACCAGTGTGGCGTTCACCCTCTCCGATACACAGTTGATTACTTTGCGCGAGCGCGAAATTCCTGCCTTCAGATTGCTGCGAATGCAGGCCCGACGCCAGCGCGGTCTGGTGGAAGATCCTGTTGCAATCCTCTTGGCATTGTTTGAAATAAAGATCGACGATCTTGCAGACACCCTTGAAGAGGTATACACGCAACTTGAAGAGACCAGCAATCTGGTGCTGGAAGATAACGAGAGCCCGATTGAGGATGCACTGGATGAACTGGCCCGTCAGGAAGACACCAATGGCAAGGTGCGGCTTTGTTTGATGGATACACAACGGGCGCTGAGTTTTTTGTTGCGCCGTGGAAAGATGTCAGCCATCCACGCGGAAACTGCGCGTGAGTTATTGCGCGATATCGACTCGCTGTTACCCCATAACAGTTTTGTTTTCGACAAGATCAACTTTTTGATGGATGCCGCTCAGGGATTTATCAGCATCAAGCAGAGTCAGATCATCAAGACGTTTTCAATTGCGGCGGTTGTTTTTCTGCCGCCTACAGTTATCGCCAGCATCTACGGCATGAATTTTGGTCTGATGCCCGAATTACAATGGCAGCTCGGTTATCCGTTTGCGCTGGTGCTGATGTTCCTGTCTGGTGTTGCGCCTTATGTGTTTTTCAAGCTAAAAGGCTGGCTCTGATTCCTATAATCCGGTGACTGCCAGCCTTTGTTGCTATGCAATTCAACGCCTTCAATATCAATAAGAGGCAGCTGTATGTTTAACACGCTTCAGGCTTTGATAAACCGCTCTGTTGATATCAGGCAAGGTGAAGGAGCGCCGTTGTTTCTGTCAGGGTTCTACTATTTTTTGCTGCTGTGTGCCTATTACATTATCAGACCCATACGTGATGACATGGGCGCAGAGGGTGGCGTCGAGAATCTGGCATGGCTGTTTACCGGCACCCTTGTTGGCATGATGATCCTGCACCCGATTTACTCCGCAATTGTCAGTCGTATGCCGCGTCGCCAGTTCATAGCCGTTGTATATCGTTTTTTTATGGTTCAACTGCTGGTGTTTTATGCCTTGTTTCAGGTTTTAGAGGGTGTCAGCGAAGTGTGGGCTGGACGGGTATTTTTTATCTGGACCAGCATATTTAATCTGTTTGTTATTTCAGTTTTCTGGTCACTGGTAAATGATGTTTTTCGTCCTTCGCAGAGTAAACGTCTGTTTGGTGTCATTGCAGTAGGCGGCACTGCCGGTGCGCTGACTGGTTCTGCTATCACCTCAGTTCTTGCCGCGGGACTAGGCGCTATTACTTTGCTGTTGGTATCGGCCGTATTGCTGGAAGTTGCCGCGAGGGTGTCAAGATACCTCAGCGACGTTGAACAGACACTGGCGATGGCAGCGATTGCTGATGAGGCTCTGAAAAAAGACACTGACATTAAAGATCTTGAAGTGCCAGAAGAATCGATGGTCAGAGATCAGGTCAACACCAAACAGACTGAAGTTATCGGAGGCGGAATGTTTGATGGCGTCCGTCATGTCATGAGCTCCCCTTATCTGTTGGGTATCGCGGCCCTGATGCTTCTATTCACCGTGGTTTCGACCTACTTGTATTTTATGCAGATTGCTATCGTGACCGAGGCTGTTGGAGATGATCGCGATGCGCGCACACAACTGTTTGCTAACCGTGATCTGATCGTTAATGCCATTACCTTGATTGTCCAGATGTTTCTGACTGGCCGAATTCTGCGTTGGTTGGGCATAGGTATCAGCCTGGCTTTGCTCCCGGTGATCAGTTTTGTGGGTTTTGGGTTGTTGGCGGTGGCACCGGTACTGATGGTGGTCATCGGTTTTGATGTATTGCGCAGGGCTGGAAATTTTGCCATCCAACGACCCGCTCGTGAGTCCCTCTACACAGTGGTGTCACGAACCGACAAGTATAAAGCCAAGAATTTTAACGACACCTTTGTGTACCGGGTGGGCGATCAGCTTGGCGCCTGGTCGTACACAGCCATGATGTATTTTGGACTTGGGCTGACAGGACTTGGATTGACCATGTTGCCGGTCTCGTTGATCTGGGTATTTCTGGCTCTTTGGTTGGGGAAACAATACAAACAGATCAATAGTTCAACAGCACAGTAAGCGGATGCGTTGCACAGGTATAACAGCAACGCCCTGATCTGTCAGAAATCAATGACCCCGATCAGCGTGATGCTGTTGCGGCTACGGTCATCATTGACATGCTGGAATCGGTCAACAAGTACCTGCACCCGTTTACCGCGAGCAATTTGCCGAACCAGTGCTGCACTGTAGACAACAGAGGCGCGATCATTGATCGGAAACGTCATATTGGTATCGATTTCATAGTCCAGCCCCACTTCACCAA